>JBAVGL010000473.1:0-7357 GCA_049684795.1 Chitinivibrionales bacterium
GCACGGACCTGGTTTACGGGATTGATATATCTTTTAGCATTTGCGGGGTACCTTTTTTATGGTATACTTTGGACAATACGGTTTATGCAGACTGCAAAAAAACTAGTTATCGTGAGTCTTGTTATAATTCTCCTGGGTGCGGCGGGGGCATATTATGCATTATTCCCGGTCGGTGCAACGGGCGGACCCGTTGATATTCGGGTAAACCGCGGCGCATCACTCAGGTCGATAGCGCTTACGCTTGAAAAACGGAAGGTCATCACCTGGGCGCCTGCGCTGATCGCATGGATGAAATGTCGTGGAATGGAAAAACGCTTCCAGGCGGGCCGTTTTGTTTTTTATGTAAATGAGGGCGCGGTTTCCGCGGCCCAAAAACTCCTGCACGCCGAGCCCGTTGAAGTTGCCGTGACCATTCCGGAAGGGCTTACGATCGAACAGACCGCGCTGCTTTTCCATAACGCGCTTAATATAGATACGCTGGAGTTCGATTCGTTGTGCGCTCAGGCCGATTTTATCCGGAAGCTTGAAGTTGACGAACCCTCGCTTGAGGGCTATCTGTTTCCCGATACGTATCGTTTTTCCGAAGACGTGACCGCCGCGGATATCGTCAGGAAAATGATCGCCCATTTTGACGAATCGTTCAAGACCCTTGCCCAACCGCCGGAAGGACAATCGCAATTAAGCAAGAAGCAAGTCGTCATCCTCGCGTCCATAATTGAAAAGGAGGCCGTTGTTGAATCGGAAAGGCCGAGGATATCCGCTGTTTTTCATAACCGTTTGAAAGAAGGCATGCCATTAGGCGCGGACCCGACGGTACGGTACATTTTTAAAAAATATTCCGGGCCTTTGCTGGTTTCGGAACTGAAAAGCCGATCTCCATATAATACCAGGGTCTTTGCCGGACTGCCTCCGGGCCCAATTTGCTCGCCGGGCTTGGCCTCATTGCAGGCGGCGCTCATGCCCGCCGAATCCAGGGAGCTGTATTTTGTCGCCAAATGGGATGGTTCGGGCGCGCATGATTTCTCATTGACTTATATGGAGCATAATAAGAAAAAAGAAACCATCCAGCGTCTCAACCGGCAAAGGGTCCGCAAGGAGAAGAATGCAAAGAATTAGGGCCCGCGCCGCGTTGACGGTGTTGACGGTTCTCATGCGCCTTTGCTATACCGAGGAAATAATTCAGCCCCAGCGGATCATCGATTGCAATACCGCGGGAATCCTTCCCCGGGCGTCGTATCAATACGAATGCCGGATTTATCCCAATGGCGACACGGCCACTCCCGGCTGCGGTATGATGCTTGGCATAACCGCGGGAATCACCAATCGGCTCAACATCGGCCTGAGTTACGGCGGCGACGGGATTATCGGGCGTAAAGCGCCGACATTTAATCCGCACATCGGCGCGCTTATCAAATACAGGGTCGTGGAGGAAACGTACTTTATACCCGCGCTGGCGTTCGGTTACGACCATCAGGGGTTCGGGGGCATTGATAAAGAATACAACGGCTATGTGTTCAAGTCCCAGGGTTTTTTCCTTGCCGCGAGCAAAAATTACCTGCTCTTTACAAAAGTCCAGTTTGGATTGCACGGCGGCGTCAATTATTCGCTTGAAGAATACGAAAAAATCAAATGGCCGAACGGGTATCTGGGGCTTGACCTGGGAATCAATGAAGAATTGGCCGTAGCGGTGGAATATAACCTCGCGTTGAACCAGAGGGATCCGGGAGCGGACTCAACGAAGTACGCGAACCCGTTTGACGGTTTTTTAAACGCCGGCGCGCGATGGTCGTTTTCGCCTTTCCTTTATATTGAATTAGACGTCAAGGATTTGCTGCAAAAAAAAGTCAATAACGGCAATACCCCGTTTGGGTGGGACCGCGAATTAAAGCTTGTGTATTTGCGACATTTCTAAGTATGGTTGGCCTGATCTGAAAAGATTCCCCTGATTTGCGGAAGAAAAAGAATTATTTTTAAAATTAAACGGAACCGCTTTACAAAAAGGTTATAGACGCGGCAAAAAGGATTTCATGAAAAAAAGTATTCTTCAGGTAGTTGCCCTTTGTTCCTTAGCTTTCGGTCAACCCTGGCTCAATCAGTCCACGCCGCCTGGATTTGACGGGCAACCGCCCATGGAAATGCCTTTTGATTCCTCACAGACGATATTGGACAGGATTGTCAGGTCGTCCATGCCCGTTCTTGTTGATTTCTGGGCGCCATGGTGCGGCCCATGCCGGATGCTTGGTCCCGTTATTGAAGAATTAAAAAAGAAATACGCGGGAAAGGTTTCATTTGAGAAAATAAACATTGATGTGCACAGAAATATTTCCGCGTATTTCAGGATTTCGGCCATTCCCGCCGTGTTTATTATAAACAACAAGGCAATCGTGAATTATCTGCCGGGTCTGCAGCCGAAAGACGCGTATGAACAGGCGCTGCAAAGCGTTCTTCATCCGCCGAACCCCAAGCCTTCCGATGAACTTAACGGCAAACAGCCCCCAAAAAACGCTAATAAAAAACCCTCCGAGCAGCAGACTCCGGCCCCAGCGGTTACCCAATAATGAAGCCCCCGGAATTATCGGCCCCGGCGGGGACTTTTGAATGCCTCCGTGCCGCATGCGACCATGGCGCCGACGCCGTGTATGTGGGCGTAGGCCATTTCAATTTGCGCGCCCGCTCCGGGAATTTTTCCCTTAAAGAATTAAACGATGCCATAACCTATGTTAAGCGGAATGGCCGGAAAATCTATGCCGCGCTTAACATAATGCCCGGCGACGCGGTACTTGACCAAATAGAAAAGCTTATCGAATCCATATCGATTATGGACAAATTGCCCGATGCCCTTATCGTGAGTGATCCTGGAGTTATAGTTCTGTGCAGGCGCTATCTGGGCACGGTTCCTCTTCACCTAAGTACCCAGACGGGGACATTCAATTATCTGTCGGCACGTTTCTGGCGGCGGCAGGGAATAACCCGTATTATTCTTCCGCGGGAAATGACGCTCGAAGAGGTCACGGCATTTACCCAAAAAGCGCTCGTGGAAACCGAATTGTTCGCGCATGGGGCGATGTGCGTTTCGATTTCGGGCCGCTGTCTGCTCGGAGCGTACGTCGGGGGCAGGCATGGACACGCAAACCGGGGTGACTGTCCGCAGCCCTGCAGGCTCAAATACAGGATTATCCCGCTTGAGGGTGACGAAGCGGGCGATGCCGAAGGAATAACAATCGATGAATTTCCGGGCGTTTCGGGGCGCGGAGGCGAGGCGTATCTGCTTAATTCAAAAGACCTGAACACGCTCCCGCTTTTGCCACGGATCATCGAAACCGGCGTTTCGGCATTAAAGATCGAGGGCCGGAACAAAAGCCCGCACTATGTTGCCTCAGTCGTAAAAGTTTACAGGGAAGCATTGGACCTTTGCCTCGAAAAACCTTCGGAATATTTCGTCAGGCCCCAATGGACGGAGGAACTCGAGCGTCTCGACCATCGAACGTATACCACGGGATTTTATGGAAGCGAAAATGACCTTCAGGAAGTGCGTTTTTCACAAACATTGTCCGGTTTGCGGATCACCGGAAGCGTAAAGGGGGTTTTAACCAACGGGGAAGCGGTAATCGACGTGAAGAACCCCTTTACAATAGAAGACACTTTTAATGTGCTGCCGGTTAAGAAAGGCGATGATCCTTATGAATTGCGGCTCACATCTTTGACCGACGTCAACGGGAACCCTATTGACCGCGCCATTACGCACCGGGTGGTTTTAGCGCAGTGCGGCTCCCGGCTCAGAGTAGGGGACATGTTGCGGTGCATCCATGGGGAAACGAAAAGAACGAAAAAATGCGACGTTGCGAAGGACAATTGAAATTTGAAGCCTGCCGGCGGGTGAAGAAAATTGGCCATTTTTATTTTTGACAAGAGGCATCCGAAGTTGGTATACTCTTAAATAGCTTTGACAAACTGTCAGCACGTTATCTTACCTATCGAGGAGCCGGGCATGAAAATTATTATCAGCCTATTGCTTGTTGCAGGGATGGGTCTCATTGTTTTTCTCGGCTGCGTCAGTCCGGGATCTCCGCCTCATGAGCCAAACGGCTCCCCGTCGCTTGCCACGCCCATAGATACTTCCGGAATCCTGCATACATACCTTATTTCCGTTAGTGATACGGAATGGTTCAAATTCACGGCAACGGCGGGGCGCACCTATTGCATCCAAACCTACGGAAGCGCCGCGACCGTCATTAGCCTATTTGCGACAAATGAGCTGACTCTATTGTCAAGCAATTCCGGCGGCGTGGAAGGCGCTAACGCGGCGATTGTTTGGACATGCGTGACCGGCGGCGTCTATTATTTCAGGGTCACATCGCCTTCAGGGTCGGCAATCGCGCAGTATACCGTCAATGTTCGCGTCGGGAGCGCGATCCTCGATCTTATCTATCCGGCGGGTGAAATGCCATTATTGTCAAGCGGAGACACGCTCCCCATTCAATGGGCGTATTCGACGAATTCCGGCAATTATGTTTCATTGTATGTCTACTGCGCGGATTCGCTGGCATATACGATTGGATCGAGCATGTCGAATTACGGCCGATACAATTGGCTCATTCCTTCGTCTTTGACCACCTCATCGACATACAGGATTAAAATTGTCAGTAACAACGACACGTCGGTAAACGACATGAGCGATACCTTCAGCATTTCGCAAATTTCCGCGGCCTTGATCGTCACATCGCCCTCCGCGACTTCCACGTGGAATAACGGCGGTTTATATTCTATTTATTGGGCGTATTCCGGCAATCCGGGCAGTTATGTCAGTATCGCACTCTATGACAGTTCTTCATTTGTTACATACATCGCCGGCAACACCTATATCTCCTATAAATATTATTCCTGGACCATACCTTCCGGGCTGGCTAATTCTTCGCGTTATCGCATAAAAATCACCAGCGCGAGCGACACGGCTTTGTACGGATACAGCGCCGAATTCTCCATTACGCAGGCCGTGAACACGCTTTTAATCACGACGCCCTCCGCGACAACCAGTTGGAGCACAGGCACCCCATATTACGTCTACTGGTCGTATACCGGCGCTTCCGGCGGCTATGTGAGCCTTGCGCTTTACGACAGCACTTCAATGCCGGTCACTACAATCACGAGCGGAACGTATATGTCTTATGGCGATTATTCCTGGACGATTCCATCATCGCTGACTACGGGGAAGTACAGGATAAAAATCACGAGCATTTCCGACACGACCGTCAGCAACATGAGCAGCGCGTTTACCATTACGAAGGTGCCGAGTTCGGTCACCATCACCACTCCGTCGTCACTCACGAGCTGGAACACGGGTTCGTCGTATTACATTTACTGGACGTATGTCGGAAGCCCGGGAACGTACGTGAACCTTTCGCTGTACGACAGCACGTCGGCGCTGGTCACGACCATCACTAGCAGCAGTTATTTGTCGAATGAAGATTGTTATTGGACCATTCCTTCGACCGTGACTACCGGGAAGTACCGGATAAAAATCGCGAGCACTTCCGACACGACTATTAACAGCATGAGCAGCGCATTTACCATTACGAAAGTGCCGAGCTCAATCACCATCACAACCCCTTCAGCGACCACGAGTTGGAGCACCGGCACGTCGTATTATATTTATTGGACGTATGCCGGCAGCCCGGGAACATACGTGAACCTTTCGCTGTACGACAGCACGTCGGCGCTGGTCACGACGATAGTCAGCAGTACCTATTTGTCTTACGAAGATTATTCGTGGGCAATTCCCTCAGTGCTACCGAACGGGAAATACCGCATAAAAATCGCGAGCACTTCCGACACGACCATCACCAGCATGAGCAGCGCGTTTACCATAATGAAAGTGCCGAGTTCGATCACCATCACCACTCCGTCGTCGCTCACGAGTTGGAACAGCGGTACGTCGTATTATATTTATTGGACGTATTCCGGCAATCCGGGAACATACGTGAACCTTTCGCTGTACGACAGCACGTCGGCGCTGGTCACGACGATCGCCAGCAGTACCTATTTGTCCTACGAAGATTATTCGTGGGCAATTCCCTCGGTGCTGCCAAATGGAAAATACCGCATAAAAATCGCGAGCACTTCCGACACGACTGTCAACAGCATGAGCAGCGCGTTTACCATTGCGAAGGTGCCGAGTTCGCTTACCATTACCACACCGTCGGCAACGAGCAGCTGGAACACGGGAATTTCCTACTATGTTTACTGGACGTACACCGGCAGTCCGGGAAGCTATGTAAGCCTGACCTTATACGACAGCACGTCGCTGGTGACCACCATTACGGCCAGTTACTCTACATCGGGCGGTTCGTACTACTGGAGCGTTCCATTGGCGCTGCCCAATTCGTCGAAATACCGGATAAAAATCACCAGTGTTTCCGATACCACCATCACCAGCTTGAGCAGTCCGTTCAGTATTTCCAAGACGGTAAGCGCGCTGTCCGTGACTACTCCCTCCACATTGACAAGCTGGAGTACCGGCGCTTCGTATTATATTTACTGGACCTATACCGGCAGCCCCGGCACGTATATCAGCCTCGCGTTGTTCGACAGCACGACGACCCAGGTCGCTACCATCACCAGCAGCGGTTATTTGTCCAATGAAGATTATTACTGGACCATTCCTTCGACCGTGACTACCGGGAAATACCGCATTAAAATCGCAAGCACTTCCGATACCACGATTAACGCCTTCAGCGGTGTATTTACCATTACCAAAATCGCCGCCGGTATTACCGTGACCACGCCGTCGTCGACGACGTCATGGAGCACCGGCTCTTCCCAAACAATTTTCTGGGCATACACGGGCACTTCATGTTCCTATGTAAATATCAGCCTGTTCGACAGCACTGCCCTGGCCGCAACCATTGGATCGAGCGTTTATTTATCGACGGGATATTATTCCTGGAGCGTTCCAACGACGCTTTCTACTTCGTCAAAATATCAGGTAAAAATCACGTGCACGAGCGATACTACCAATAAAAGCGTGAGCCCTTATTTCACCATCACCAATGGGCTAGGGCAGTAGAACGACCAGGACTTATTTCATTGAGTTACCTGCCATAAAGTGGTTCAAATTATGGCGGACACAGCGCGCAAACCGAACGGAAAACTTCGGTTGAAAGATATCGGTCCCCCCGGTCAGGCAGAATGACCACGATTGTGGAGCCGCGCGGCAGGTCTTTGGCAATTTGTATTGCCCCCCATAATGCCGCCCCGCTGGAAATGCCGCAGAAAAGTCCTTCCATGAGCGCGAGCTGCCGCGTGGTGTTGAACGCATTGTCGTCGGAGCATGTAATTTTATTGTCCAGGAGAGCCGGGT
>JBAVGL010000474.1:0-10896 GCA_049684795.1 Chitinivibrionales bacterium
GTATTATCCCGCATTTGACAAGAAATAGCTCCTGATCCAAGATCGCCGTTTCGTGGTTTCAATGATGGATGGCATGGTTTGCCCTTTCGAATGCTATTTGTCAAGAGCCGGCAATTGATGAAACGAAAGTTTTTTCCCTCAGCAGCCGGAGTTTCTCCTGCGCCGCGCCCGAATCAATTGAAGTGCATGCGAGGCCGAAGGCCTCTCGCGGATGCGCGGCAATGCCCGCGGCCGCGATTGCGTGCGCGGCATTTATGAGGACAATGTCCCGATGCGGGCCTTTTTCGCCCGCGAGGACGTTTTCAATTATTGTCGCGTTCTCCCGGGCAGTGCCGCCAAGAATGTCCTGGTGTAAAGCGCGCGTGATGCCGAAATCCTCGGGCTTGATCACATAGGTGCGTACCGTGCCGTTTGCAAGCTCCGACACGCGCGTGTCCGCGCAAATGGAAATTTCATCGAGCTTGTCGAGGCCGTGGACAACATAGGCTTTTCGCGTTCCCATGTTTTTGAGCACCCGGGCCAGTGTTTCGGTGAGGTCGGGAGAAAAAACGCCGAGCAGTTGCGTAGGCGCGAGGGACGGGTTCGTCAGGGGGCCGAGGATGTTGAATATCGTCCGGATGCCGATTTCTTTCCTCGGGCCGATGGCGTATTTCATGGCCTTGTGCAGCGAAGACGCAAAAAGAAAACATATACCGATGGTGTCAAGACACTCTTTCATTATACCGGCATTTGCGGATATGTTGATGCCCAGCGATTCCAGCACGTCGGCGCTGCCGCACTTGCTCGATACCGAGCGGTTGCCGTGCTTGGCGACAGCGGCGCCCGCGCCTGAAGCGACAAACGCGGCGGCGGTTGAAATGTTGAACGTGCCCGCGTTGTCGCCGCCGGTCCCGCACGTGTCGACGACGTGAGCGGGGTCCTTCGGAAGCACGTGGGTGGCTTTTTCACGCATGACGGTGGCGGCGCCGGTGATTTCCTCCGGCGTCTCGCCCTTCATCCGCAAGGCGACAATAAACGCGGCAATTTGCGCATCGGTTGCTTTTCCGCTCATTATTTCGGTGAAAACGTCGATTGATTCAAGGACCGTAAAGCCTTTGTTACCGGAGGTCACCTGGCGGATTGCTTCCTGAATGGTCATAGTATATCCTTGGAAAAGAAATTCAGATCATGGAAAACAATATATATTTTTCATTAGAAAAAAACACTACTGAGGTCGATATCCTTGCGGACCGGATGTGCAGGGTGGTACAATAAAAAATGGAACTAATGAAAGCGGAATTCATCAGAAGCGCCGCCCATTTCTCCGAACTACCCGCCCATGAAGGTGAAGAATTCTGCGTTATGGGGAGGTCGAATGTCGGCAAGTCGTCGTTTATCAACCATGTATTCGAAAACCGCAGGCTGGCCAGAGTATCAAAAATGCCGGGCAAAACGATTCTGGCCAATTTGTACAGGGTGAGCGATGGAACGATGTGGGTAGATTTGCCCGGGTATGGTTACGCCCGGACCGCCAGGACCGAGCAAGTCCGGTGGGGCAGGTTGATAGAAGAATATTGCAACAAAAGGAAGAACCTCAAAGGGATCATCTGGCTCCTGGACGTGCGCCATGTCGGGTTGAGCATTGACCTGGAAGCGAAAGAGTGGCTCAGTCACCGGCGTCTGCCGCTTTTGCCGGTGCTCATGAAATGCGACAAATTATCGAGGGCCCGGCTCTCCGCGCAAACGAAGGCTTTTGTCAAGACGTTCGGGTTCACGTTCAATCCGGTCGCCTTTTCAGCAAAAGAAATTCTCTGTCGCGAGCTGTTCTGGAAAGAATATGAAGCGTGGCGAAACAAAGGCACCATCCGATGAATAAATTGTTGCAATTAATTTCGCACGCGGGTGATTTCGGTTCTTCATTTTTTAAAACGATCTTCGATATGGTTGGCCTGTTCTACGACACGATCGCGGAAATTTTCAGGACCAGGAAAAGAGGCTCGGCGTCGGCGATCAAACAGATCATCAGCCAAACATTGTTTACCGGGGTCGAGGCCTTCTGGCTTGTAGGAATTATCGGTTTAATATGCGGGATAACTATCATTATTCAGGCCACTACCAATATGCCCAAATTCGGCGTGAGCGCTTATTTCGGCAACATCCTCATACGGGTGGTAATCCGGGAATTAGGCCCATTTTTCACGTCGTTCGTGGTCATCGGCAGGTCCGGCTCGGCCCTTGCGACCTTCATCGGCAACATGCGCGTTTCAAAGGAAATTTCGGCGCTGGAAGTAATGGGCGTCGACCCCGTGCGGTTTCTTATCATGCCCGCGTTTGTCGCAATGGTCGTTTCGATGGTCTGCCTGTCCGTATATTTTGACATTATCGCGATTATCGGCGGCTACTTTGTCGCGCAACTTAATGTCGAACTGCCCTTCGGCATTTTTTTCAGCACCGTGCTCGACGCATTGAGCATACAGGAGATCGTTATTTCGATGTTTAAAAACATTCTTTTCGGATCAATCATCGCCATTGTAAGCTGCTACTACGGGCTTGCTGTGAACAATATCCGTGAAGTGCCTCAGGCCGCGCGAAAGTCAGTTGTAAGTTCCATGATAGCAACGATCATAATTAACGTGGTCGTTACCGTGGGGTTTTATGCGACATAGGACATCCCATCGGGGGTGATTATTGCTTGAAAAATTCCTCCCGAAATGGCATTCTTAAGAGCGTACCATATGGATAATGCCTTCCTGGTAAGCGGCGTTCACTATTCGTTTGGCGATGTTTCGCTGCTTAAAAACATTTCTTTTGAAATTCCGGAAGGGGGTGCCCTGGTCATTGGCGGCAGAAGTGGGTGCGGGAAAAGCACGCTTCTGGAAATCTGCGCAAGTTTACGGACGCCAAGAGCGGGCGAAGTGTTCTGGGAGGGGAAAAACATTGCATGTTTTAATCATGAGCAGCTTGCCAACGCGCGGCAGCGGATAGGCTTCGTATTTCAAAAGCATGCTCTTATTCATAATTTTAATATTTTTGATAATATAGCTTTGCCGCTGCGATATCATACGGTCCTTTCGGAAAAGGACATTCGCATAAAAGTAAAGCATTGCATGGATGAGTTCGGGCTTTTCAATGTTGATGGAAAATTCCCCAATCAACTTTCCGCCGGGCAGTCGAAATGCGCGGCGATTGCGCGGGCGCTGATACTGGGGCCGCGTATTCTGTTTGTTGATGAACCGACCGCCGGCGTCGATCCGTTTACCGAGGCGTGCATTGTTCATGTCATCAACCATCTTCGCGAACGCGATCGATTGACGGTATGCATGATTTGCAACGACATCCAGACTATTCGCCTCATGAATTGTCCGGTGAAAATACTGGATGAAGGAAGACTTTTCGACGTCCGAGGCGCATCAGGTTATGGGGAAGCCCCTGTTCCGGCCGTTGTCGAGTCATTTCGGGAAATGTTATGAAAAACCAATCTGAAACCGCGCATAAGACGCGCGAACAGTTCCATCGGAGATACCGGAATTTTTTCGTGGGGCTTTTTATTCTTGTCCCCCTGGTGGTGCTTCCCGTATTTCTTATTTATTCATTGATAAAAACGTCGTATTTGGAAAAAACATGGTACTTGTACGTCAAGTACGATAACGCGGCCGGTCTTGGGAAAAACGCCGCGGTGACCATTTTAGGCATAAAAGTCGGTTATGTTGAATCGGTGGCGCTCAACAACGCCGGCCACATCGATGTCACCATGAAAATCAAGCAGGATTGCATGCGCCTTGTCAAGAAAGACAGCCGGGCCCGCCTCCAGCAGAAAAACGTGGCGATCGGCGATTGGGAGGTCGAATTGACCGGAGGAACGCCTGCCTCCGCGGGTGCCCAAAGCGGCGACACGCTGATAGGCGAGGTCCAGGCGCCCATAACGCAGACGCTGGAACAGGTCAATAAAACCATCGACACCTTCCAAAAAATCCTGCAGAACATCCTTGACGGCAAAGGCACGGTGGGAAGGATCATCAAGGAAGACACCCTGGTGACAATCGCCCAGCAGATCGCACGGAACGCAAACGGCCTCGTTTCCCATGCAAACGCGACGCTCAGGCAGGTCGACACCATTCTGTATAAAGTGGGCGATATCGGGGAAAAAGGGAAGGATATCGCAGATTCGGTCAGGGAGCTGTCGGGGAAAATAATCACCCTGGTCACCGATGTCAATGGCCTGGTCAGCGGTCTGAGCGGCGCAGCGAAGGACGTCCCGGCGCTTATGGGAAAGGTGCAGTCCGATATTTCGGAAGTGGAACTCATGCTCAAGGCATTGCAAAATAATTGGCTGATAAAAGCCTCCATCAAAGGGCAAAAAGACCCGATGCTCAGATAGAAAGATGGGCAGTCCGGTATTAACATGCAAAAAACATTAGTATTGACTTTGTGTACGCTCCTTTTCTCATGCTCCAATCCTTTAAAGGGCAAAAGCCCGTTTTGGTACAACGGTTACGTATACGGCACGCAGGCCTATGGGCTTTTTGCCCAGGGGAAGCTGGTCAATGCAATCGCGTTGTATAAAAAAGCCGTGGGTGAAGCGGAGCGGTACGACATTCCCCAGCAGGTTGCTCTTTACAAATTCAATATCGGCAGGTGCTATTACGAAATGGATGAATTCGACAGCGCTTTGGCCCGTTTTTCGGCGTGCAACCGCGAGTATCTCCTCATGTCGGACACCGCGGGCGCGTGCAGGAGCGCCGGTTTCGCGGCCCTGAGCTTGTGCGCCTTAGGAAATTCCGACAGCGCCTTCAGCTGGTACAAGCGGGGTTCGGCATGGGCAGGGGACAAAAATGACCGCGCGTTGTGGCTGCTTATTCACGGCCGGCTTTTGTGGGCGCGAGATCACGGCAAAGAAGCGCTCAATTATTTTGAGGAAGCATTTTCACTGTATGAAAATCAAAAAGCCTATAACGCCATGGCCCGGACATATTTGTATCGCGCCGGGATATACTACTTTTTCGGGGATTATCCCGAAGCGAAAAAACTCATTGATGAGGCCCTTGCATCGGGTGACAAATCGGAAGAGCGTTTCGACCGATGGCGCGTCCTTATGGCTGCTTCGGCAATTTGCGCCTGCCTCAGCGACAAAAACGGCGCGACATGGTTTTATGAGAGGGCTCTCAAATGCATTCCCCAGGGAATGCCGGTTCCTCCTCTTGAAAAAACCATGGAATGCGGGAAGAATTTGTTTTAATTTGGGGCTTTTGATTCAAACCCCGCAAGTCTGCCTGTAGAACAATTGTTCAACGGAAAATCAACAACCGATCACAAATTGCCTTTGAAATATTTTTTTATGGTTATATTTCCACATAATAATACCCATGTATTTTTTTGTGAGACTATCCCTTTTTTATTATGCGGAATGTTTATAAAGGAGCAATGAGCATGAAAGATAAGCCGGAAGTCAAGTCTGATCGAAATGCCACCCCGTTCGTCGTGAAGACCTGCCTGGTCTTCTTACTGTTGACTATGCCGATGCGGGCCGTTACCCTTCAGCAAATAACGGACTTCGGTTCCAATCCGACTAACCTCCAGATGTACATTTACGTTCCACCTAATGTCAAGGCGCATCCGCCGGTCCTCGTGGTCACCCATGCGTGCCATGGCACGGCCCTCGGAATGGCGAACTCGGAATGGAGCACCTTGGCCGGTCAATACGGCTTTATCGTCATTTACCCCGGAAATTTATCCAGCAAAGACAGCTGCTGGGACGTGCATTCAACGGCTTCTTTAACGCACAACGGGGGCGGCGACCCCGCCGGCATGGTCTCCATGGTCAAATATGTCGAGCAACACTATAACGGAGATTCGACGCGGGTCTTTGCCGCGGGGTATTCATCGGGAGGAATGATGACCAATGTGCTGCTCGGTTCGTATCCCGATATTTTCAAGGCGGGCGCCGCGTTTGCCGGCGTGGCGTTCGGATGTTTTGCCGCGGGGTCTGTCGATTCTTATGGTTGGTGCTCGAGTTGCGCAACGGGCCAGATCATTAAAACCGCCGCCCAGTGGGGCGATCTGGTGCGAGCCGCTTACCCCGGATTCACGGGCCCGCGGCCTACAATGCAGTTGTGGCATGGTTCAGTTGACAACGTAGTTTATTTCCCCAATTTGGGCGAGGAAATCAAACAATGGACCAATGTCCTTGGAGTGAGCGCTACGCCCACCGACAGTGAGGCAAATCAGCCGCAATCAACCTGGACGCGCAGGAGTTATGCCAATAGTTCCGGGCAGATAGAGGTTCAAGCGATTGTGGAAACGGGCTTATCACACGGTAACCTTAATGTAAGGGCCGATCTCGCTATAACATGGCTGGGTCTGGACAAAACCACAAGCATCGAGAACGAAAGGCTATCCGCCACCAATGGGCGCAACGCCGAAATAAAGGTCTTTAGGCATGGAATACCGAAGTCCATTAGTTTCACGGTTTCTTCGGTCCCCGGACGAATGGACGTATGCGTGTACGATCTCTACGGAAAAAAGGTCCATACTGGCGCCGAACAATTTGATGCGAGCGGAACATGTCTGTTTTCGTGGGATGGCAGGACCGATAATCATGAAGCATGCCCGGCCGGGGTTTACGTGCTGTCGGCAAAGGTCAATGGGACGGTTTCGGGAAGTTTTTGTTTTACGTTAGGAGCGAATTGATAATGTGAGGGTAAATCCTCAATTGGCCGGAGCTTATTCTGACTTCTATTGCAAAGGATATCTCTTGTTCCGCCTGGTTACATCTCGTTAAACATCCCCTTTAACATGGCGGTTGATTTTCCAGCGGCTTCCCAGAAGAAAAGGCCATAGGGAATGGTTATGGCGTTTTCATACGATTTTTCAAGCGTAACGGCGGTTTTTTCGACAATCGTCCTTTTAAGCGCGTTGCGGATGGTGATGGCATTTTCGACTTTTATGTCGGTTTGTTCCTTGGCATCGCTGGAGTAGCTTGACACCTGAGTGGTTACGTCGATATAGAGATCGGCCTTGTCGCCGTCGGCGGATGGGATTATATAGCACGAGTCGTGCAGGAACTTTTTAATGAATGCGTCGCTGGCAAAATCCTTGGGTACGTCTATTTTGTTGACCGCCGCGACCTTATAATTCAAGACATACGTTGGCGGAACGGTATTGAATAAAATGTTTTGTTCGGGGAATTTAAGGCCCAGGTCATTGGCGCTGAACGAGCAGATGTTATTGACCGCCGCGCCGAAATCGGATTCCACATATAAGAACGTGCCTTTTGCGACATAGGGGATCTTAAAGTCCTTGACGGTAAGCCGGCCGTCGGAGGCGGTCTTTCCTGAAAAAATTTTTCTCTCAGGGGGAATTTTCCCAAGCAGATCGAAATTTGCAAGCGGGAGGGTATCGAGGCTCACTTCCAGGATTATGTAACTTTCGGCGGTGGCGCCCGGTTTGCCCGAAATCACGAAAGTTTGCGAATGGATGGTTATGCGGTTTATGAAATCCTGGACGATTTTCCGTGCGTCGTCAAGCAGGAAAACGCCGGGTTCATTTTCACCGGGGACTTCGACGGTTTTTTCAATGCGACCCATGCCGTAAAAGATCGTTTGGATGCCGAGCTGGAACACCTCGCTGTTTATATTGCTTTCGAGCAATTTTTTAAGCCGCGTCCACGTGCTTAATGAAATCGATTGGCAGCGGGTGTTGTATGCTTGCAGCGTGGAGCGGGCATCCTCGTCGGAAAGCGTTATGTCCACCTGGAATTCATGGCCTTTAAAGGAAGTTTCCTGCCGGGCGATCCTTAAGCACGAATCGGTGAAGGCCGACAGATGAAAATTCCAGATCGCATTGGCTGAATCGAGGGTGATCCCCGTTTCTTCCTTGATCCACTCAACGCAATCCACCCTGAAATTCTGCGAGGCGAGAGCCGTGGTTTTTTCGGTGATTTCTTTGGTTGCGGGCGAAGTCAGGTGATACTGCGCCGTGCCTGAAATGGGACGCGCATCGGCATGAAAAAACAAAAACGCCATTACACCCAAGAATGTTAATGACGGGGAATTTGATTTTTTCATGGCAGTTCCTTCTATTCAAATTTTATCAATTACCATGGCGACCAGCCGGTTTGCCAGGTCGACCGTGGTTGCCTCGGCATAACACCGGATGATCGGTTCGGTATTCGAAGGCCTGATGTGCACCCATCCGTAGTCGCGAACAATTTTGAGGCCGTCCTGGACATCGATTGTCTCATTTTTAAAAAGGTCCGTAAGTTTTTTTATAATACCCATTGGGTCTTTATTTTCGCACGGTATTTTTTCTTTGACGAGCGGATATGATGGCCATTGTCGTACCAGGTCCATGACCGTTTTATTGCTTTTTGCCATAAGCTCAAGGATAAGGGCCATGCCCGCCAGTCCGTCGCGCACGGTGGAAATTGCCGGGTAAATCACGCCCCCGTTTCCCTCTCCGCCAATGCTGCACCCGTTGCCAAGCAGGCCCTCGACCACATTGGCTTCTCCGATTTTGGTTCTAATGACCGGCACGCCGTATTTCTTAGCGACGTCGTCGACCATCATCGAGGTGGAAAGGTTCGTGGCGACCGGCGACGGTTTTTCTGACAAAATATTATCGCAGGCCAATACCAGGGTCATTTCTTCGGTGACCGGCTCGCCACGTTCTCCCATGAGGGCCAAACGGTCGGCGTCGGGATCGAAAATAAAACCGCCCCATAATCCTTCGGTTTTCTTCATGAGGGTGGAAAGATCGGTCAAATGTTCCGGTCTCGGCTCGGGATTATGCGCGAAATCGCCGTCAATTTTATTATGCACGCCCACCCAGGCCACCCCAAGTTTTGAAAGGAGCCGGGGGAAAATAACCCCCGCGGCGCCGTTAATCGAATCGATTGCAACGGTTAGGCGCGCACGCTTGATCAATTCCACATCAACTTCCCGGAGGATTTTTTCAATGTGGGGGGTGATAGCATCCAATTTTTTTACGTTTTGGCTGTCGGTATGAGCCATTGTATCAGCAGGCGGGAAATTTTTCAGGCCGAATTCGCGATAGACGTCGTCACATTCGCCGCTTTTGAATAGTCTGCCCGAAGGATGGACCATTTTGTAGCCGTTATACTGGCCGGGGTTGTGGCTTGCCGTGATGATGATGCCGCCCGCGGCGTTGAAATGTTTCGCGGCAACGCAGGCGGTCGGAGTCGGCGCAATACCGATATCAAGAGGGGTCGAGCCTGCCGCGCTGATTCCCCTGAATATGGCGGAAGCAAACGAAGGCCCGGTAGGCCTTGTGTCACGCGCTACAATGACCCCGCCTTTTCCAAGATATTTTGACTGCACGTAGGCTATTGCCGCGCATAAGGACGAAGTAAATGTTTTACCGACAATACCCCTGATCCCCGAGACGGACATGATGGGCATTTCTTCCATGACACAGTCTCCTTGCCATACTCAAATAAAACTTGCAACTTAAGCAGGATAATAATATAATTTAAAAGGTTAGGATAACAATCGCATAAAAAAAGGGGCGATCGGTTATGTCAATAGAACTATTATATATTATTCCTATAATTGCGCTGGTTGCTTTCACCTTTATTATTTCATTTTTTGCGCAGAAAAGGTCCGCTGAACAGCACCAGAACAAAAACCTAGTAAGGGAAGTCCAGCAATTCAATGAAGGAAAATTGATCACGGCGCAACGATCGACGGAGGAACGGCTCGACGATTTCGAAAGGACCGTTGCTTCAATCAACAAGGCGCTTTCTAACCAGCAGAAAGTTATCGAGAAATTCCAGGAAGAAAACAGCACTTACAATAGTGAAATTGACAATCTTAAAAAAAAGCTGCGTGAGATGCATAAAGAATACGATATCGTCGTCAGCGAGAATTACTCGCTTAGGGCGAAATTCAATACCCTGGCAAAAAAAACGGAGCCGGAGGCGGAAGCCCGGCTTGGCCAGAATGCGCGCCACAGCGAACCGGAAGCTTATATATCCTTGCAAACGTTGCAGCCGAAGCCCAGCTATGAAGTGACTATGAGCGTCTTTGACGACACGAAAACATTGTCCCAGATGTCCAACCTCGATGATACGAAGGAAATCGATATTTCCGAGTTCATGAAATGATTTCCTGAAGATTCCAGCTTCATGATTTTTTCAATATGCTTTTTTCCCCCGAAAGGGGGATTTTTTTTGCGTTTTTGCCTCACGATAAAACCCGGTACAGATTTAACAAAAGTGTTCTTTTTTAGTCAAAAGATATGTATATTGATAAATGGAATATTTTATTTAATTTTGTTCAAGAAAACCCTGCTGAGGATGGAAAATGAAGCGTCTTGTTCTATTTCCGGTTTTATTAATGGTTGCAATAATGTCGAACCTTGTTTATGCAAAAAACAATGCAACTTTCTATATGAAGGACGGTACAAAAAAAGAGGCGGAATTTGTCGGTATGGAAAACAATATCGTTACTGTAAAAATAACGATGCCGGATTCAAGTATTGTCACTAAAACATTTCCTAAGGAAAAGTTCGAAAAGATAGAAAAATTTGATTGGGAAATAGTCGATTTGTCTCAAACTGATTTCCCAATTAAAAAATCGAGTTCTACGCCAATTTCAGCGAAAAACGATACGTTAAAAAATATTTCAAATGTATATCCCAAGGCCCAACCGATATTAAAAGATACTGTAAAACCAGCCAATCAACCTGAAATTAAAAAGGACATAGCCCCAACATTGCAATCCCCGGAAAATACGGATACGGATAAAATCGCCACTCTTATTGAGGCAGGTAAATATGAGAGAAAATCAATATCCTTCATAAACTCATTGTTGTGCATTGACGGTTCAGCGAAGAATACATCCAGCGATGACTTGAAATATACCTGAATCCGTGAGCAAATGTTAAAACAACTTATAGCAT
>JBAVGL010000475.1:0-1503 GCA_049684795.1 Chitinivibrionales bacterium
GCTAAAACACATCCCATATTACCCAATGAATATGTGCCAAGTGTCTTTTCGTGCTTGTATAGGTTGTCGAGTAAAACGTCATTCAGGGTATCTGAAATATTCACCCAAGCTGTAGCATCTGTTTCAAAATAACCTTTCCATCGAACTACCTTTTTTAATACCATTCCATAATTCCCACCAAGAATTTGACGCCAATCATTAAATGCAAGACGTTTACCGAGTATCTTAACAAAAGATTCTCCAATAAAGCATTGATCCGTTTTTATCCTTCCGATAAGTCCAGCTTGCTTAAGCGATACTTGAGCCATACGGTTAACACCGGATATCGGGCTTGGAGCTGGAATATCCGATGCAATTAATGCATCGGCGGCTGTAATTGCCACATCAATTTTCTTGTCTTTTAATAACGTATGTATCAAAAAAGAATATGATGGGGCACCAATCAGATCTTTTTTAAGAACTCCTATCAATTCCGAACGAACCCACCAGTCTTTGTCCTGATAAGCTTTTTGTATTGCGAGCCATTTGAGCTTATTGTAAAAAATTAAAGTACCTTGGACTGCTGCACGCAATTCAGGGTCTTTGTCCTTCCGCTTAATAAAGCAGAGAGAAACAAGTTTGTTGACCGAAGACGAGTGTATGCGACCATTTAGAACTCGAATAAAATATGCCGAAAAGGAGGCGTAGAGATCGTGGCTTTTTAATAGCTTTACACATTCAGTTGAAACACTCTGGGAAAGGGAGCTGAATTTTGCAAGATAGTTTGAAATTGAAATGTATAAATGTGGGTACTTGACCAATAATCGAAGTAACCGCCGAGCTAATGGTATCGAAGGAAGCGCGGAACCAAGAATATACCTGAATCTTGTTTCGTTTTTTAAGGTATAATGTTGCGTCAATTCTCTTAAACGTTTTCTTAAAGCTGCTTGATTCGGTTCTGGAGGACTTATGACTATTTCCGGAGGATGGGAAATACTTTTTATTTCATTATCTATATCGGTTATCCTGTGGATCTCAATTTTGCTACTTTGAGGAAACAATCCGATATTCTTGCTTAACATATCCAACGAAATTACGGTGTGTCGCAAGTCAATCTCAGACTTTGCCAATAGACGTATATCGTCGACATAACGAAAATAATGTACACGAGGATTTTTAAGAATATGCGCATCAAAATAACGTAGCACCACTTCAGATAATAATCCCGATGGTAACGGCCCCTGTGGAATGCCGTGACCTTGATAAATAGGTTGTTGAGCCGACGAAGCAGTCCAGTGTTTCAAGTAGTTGCATAATCTTAAACAAAATTCCTTTTCAAATCCGATATCTTCCAAGAAATAAGTCAAAACACTATGGTCGATGCTGTCATAACATGCTGTAAGATCAAAGGAGGCAGCAAAAACGAAACCCTTGCTAAAAGCAGCACGTAAAGCATCCGAAAAACTTCCATATCCATCTTGCCATCTCTGATAAAAAAATCGACTGCCACGCCCTGCATAAAGA
>JBAVGL010000476.1:0-1849 GCA_049684795.1 Chitinivibrionales bacterium
GTTAGAAAGGACACAGTATCAGGGAAGACCGTGATGCCCACCGCGTCTCCGCAATGAAACGGGTATTGTTCAGCGTTTTCCTTCGCCGCTGTTTCGTTTGAATCGCTGTCTTTCTGGGCGTACGAACAGAATATCATGCAGAACATCACCATGACCATTTTGCCCCAGAAAAACATGCTCTGCCGGTTATAAGATTTTTCTTTTTTTTCCATTACGAAGTCTTTCTTTTTCAGTAATTTTATGTTTCTGCAACAATTATTTACCTATTGGGTTTGATCTGTAAAATAATATATCGCCGAAAAGGAAATTGTTGTCAATTCTTATCTCCCCTCCGGAAGATTATTTGAATTTCTCTTCCAGGACCTTTCCCGCTTCCGCCGATGCGAGCGGATCGTTCTGGTCGAGGGCCATGACCTTTTTAAGCGCGGGTATCGCCCGCTTGTCACCGATTTCACCGAGGCTGTCGACCGCCGCGAGGCGCACCTGGACGCTTCCTGCGAAGGAGAGGTCTTGAATATAAACGGGGACGATATCGATGTCACTATTCGACATTTTAAGGACCTCAACCGCGTTCCAGCGCAGCCAATGATTGGTGTCTTGGATCCAAGACCGCACAAGCGGGTTGGCTCCCGCGGAAAGAGTATGTACCGCCATGTCCAGAAGCGGCGGAGGAGCAGGGCCTTTTTTCATTTGTCTGCATATTTCAAGGAGGATTGCGGGCAATGCCTTCTTCAGCGTTTTCTTCCCTCCTTTAAGCGATGGAACACGTTTAAGCTCGTTTGCCGCGACGTCATATTTACCTTCCCGTATCATTATGCGCGCGAGGACGATCCAGGATTGCGGATGGATTGGATTCATGCTTGTCAATTTATTACCCGCTTCAAGCGCCGCTTCACGGTTGCTTTTTTCAAGCGCCTCGCTGCATTGCCGGAAGAGCTTCCCCTCCACGGAATTCTCCGGGGGGAGGGCGGGCGGATTAATGATAAACCCGATGCCAATGGCGCAAATAATAATGATGATTACCGCCATTGAGACCCAAAAAAGAAAAAATGCCCTGCGTGAACGGTCCGCCCACCGCACCATGGCGCGCATCGATTTCCATAAACCGACGACGGGCTTTTCGACCCTGTGGAACCAATGCTTGATCTTAAACCATAAAAGCCGGTCATCAGCCGGTTCATGCCGAACTGTAAAGGGTTTTACAAGATAATGAACAAAATCCCTTTTTGTGGCGCCCTTCAATTTTTGAGCGGGTTTATTTTCAGCGGGAGTTTGCCCCGACCCTCCGGAAGACGGCGCGACCGTTTTAAGAAGCGAAAGGAGTTCTTTGGCTGATCCGATCCGTTTTTTCCGGTCAACGGCAAGGCATTTCCTGATCGCCCAATCAAGAGCCGGCGGCACGCTGGAAACAATTTCGCGCAAAGGAGTATACGCGCCATTGCACGTTGCATAAGCGGTGCCTGCCACCGTATCGCGAAGGAACGGGTGCCGGCCGGAGAGCATCTGGTAGAGCACAACGCCCAGGCAAAAGAGGTCCGCCCGCTCATCAAGTTCCGAGCCATCGATCTGTTCCGGCGACATATATCCGGGCGAGCCGAGCGTGTCGCCTTCCTGCGTCTTCGCGGCCCAGGGGGCCTTGACAATACCGAAATCAGCGAGCTTGGCGACGCCGGAGCTGTTTTCGATCAGAATATTAGCCGGCTTTACGTCGCGATGGACGATGTTCCAGCCGTGGGCGTGCTCAAGCGCCGAGGCGATGTCCTGCGCGAAGGCCACGCACCGCTTGATCGGCAGCATGCCCCTTCGCCCAAGCAATTTTTCCAGCGTCTCTCCCTCAACATATTGGAAC
>JBAVGL010000477.1:0-2355 GCA_049684795.1 Chitinivibrionales bacterium
GCTCAGGCCATCCACACACATGTTCGTCCGGCTCGAAAAATGCGAGCAGTTCCTGCGCGAATTCGTTATCGGTTCAAACGTCCTTCACCAGGAAATGAAAAACTTCGTTAAAACGTGGATCGATCAAGGCCTTCGGCAATGGTGCATTTCCCGCGACGGCCCGTATTTCGGCTTTCCTATTCCGGGAACTGAAAACAAATACTTTTACGTCTGGCTCGACGCGCCCATCGGCTACCTCTCGTCAACCGACAAATGGTGCGCGGACCATGGCGAAAACGTCGATACTTTCTGGGGAAGGCAAAGTCCCGGCGAGCTGGTGCATTTCATCGGCAAAGATATTGTTTACTTTCACGCGCTTTTCTGGCCCGTGATGCTCAATTCCGCGGGGTTCAAGCTGCCGACAAAAATATTCGTTCATGGGTTTCTTACGGTTGCCGGGGAAAAAATGTCGAAGTCCCGCGGAACGTTCATTCTTGCAAGCGATTATTTGAGCGCAATCGCGCATCCGCAGGCGCCCGAATACCTTCGTTTTTATTTCGGGGCCAAGCTTTCGAGCAATTCGGCAGACATCGACCTTAATGCCCAGGAATTCTGCAATCGCGTCAATACCACGCTTGTCAATAATATCGGCAACCTGCATCACCGGACGTTTATTTTCTGCGACCGTAATTTCAATTCCATGGTTCCCGACGCTCCGTGGGACGAATCCATCGCGCAGGCGGTAGAGGAGGCAGGAAAGGCTATAGCGCAGGATTACGGCGAAACGGAATATAAATCGGCGATTGAGCGCATCCATGCGCTTGGGAACATGGGCAATAAATATTATCAGGACTCCAAACCGTGGGAACTGATTAAAACCGATCCTGCGGCGGCGGCCAAGGTGATGGTCACGTGTCTTAACCTCATAAAAGCGCTTGCGGTTTTTTTAAAGCCGGTCGTTCCCGCGATAGTAAAGAACCTGGAAGAACAGCTTGGCGTGGAGCTTGGGTGGAACGACCATGTTTTTTCTTTGCGGAATTGCAAGCTTGGCGCAACGAAAAAAATCGTGACGCCGATCGAGTTGGCGCAGTTCGAAAAGCTCTTCGATTCTGTTTCACCCGCGCAATCATCCGCTGCGCCAGTTCCTGCGGCGGCGGCGCCTGCAGTGTCCTCACCGGCAGCTCCGGCAATTCCCGCGAAGGAGGACAAAACTAGTGGACAGATAGAATATGCCACGTTCCAGCAGGTTGATTTACAGACGGCAACGATCCTGGCGGCTGAGAAAGTTGAAAAATCTGAAAAGTTGATCAAACTCAAGGTGCAGGTGGGAAGCCAGACTCGGCAGATCGTCGCGGGCATCGCCAAGTTTTATACACCCGAATCGCTCGTGGGCAGGCAGATCGTGGTGGTGGCCAATCTAAAGCCCGCGAAGCTCATGGGGCAGACATCGGAGGGAATGCTTCTGGCCGCGAAAGACGGCGATACCCTTGCGCTCTTGCAGCCCGATAAGCCTGTTAATTCCGGTGTGCGGGTGTCGTAATTGAGTTTATGGGTTGGAGGGTTAATGGGTTGAAGGCATTTAATTTACTATAAGGATTGCAAAGATGCTCCTTGCATATATGGATATTTTTGGATATATTTATGGATATGGCATATAAAATTATCATTCCATCTAAAGTCCATTCCGATATACTGAATCTTATTGCTGAAATCGAGGAATTCAAAGGGCGCTGGGAAACGCTGAGGAACATTGTTCCTGATAGGCTACCCATGTTGCGCAAAGTGGCGACAATCGCTTCCATCGGCTCTTCTACCCGGATTGAAGGCGCCCGTCTTTCCGATTCCGATGTTGATGAATTATTGTCAAATATCGGCCATCATTCCTTTAAAAATCGAGACGAGGAGGTAGTGGCCGGATACGCCGACGCCATGAATGTAGTCTTTGATTCATTTTCAGATATCCCGATTTCCGAAAACCACATTCGACAAATGCATGGAATTTTATTGAAGTATAGTGGAAAAGATAAACGGCATAAGGGAGAGTATAAAAAGTTACCCAACAATGTTGAAGCGTTCAACCCGGATGGTAAGAGCGTTGGGATCGTGTTTGAGACCGCTACGCCCTTTCAAACGCCGCTTTACATGAAAGATCTTATTGAATGGTACAACAGTGCGATAGTGGAACAAATTCATCATCCCTTGCTGATAATAGGGACATTTGCGGTGCATTTTCTGGCGATTCATCCTTTTCAAGACGGTAATGGGCGGTTGTCCCGTATTCTCACCACGCTCATGCTTCTCAGGCAGGGACATGCGTATGTACCATATTGTTCGCTGGAAAGTATTGTGGAGGAAAACAAAGAACAATATTATTTA
>JBAVGL010000478.1:0-2133 GCA_049684795.1 Chitinivibrionales bacterium
ATAAAAATAAGCGCATTCAAGTTGAGGGACTATTTTAATGGACTTAAATTTATAAAGGTCAATTCCAAATCTCAACGATGGATAAGCTGGCCATCCATGAACATGGGAATAGTAACCCAACATTACTATGAATCCCGGTTTAATTGCAAAGTAAAAAGGATTGAAACTGTATTGATATTCTAAATCAATTATTTCTATTAGGCCGCCTGAAAAGGAAATTGTGTTTTTATAATTACTTTCGGCAAAGCAACTGCTTAAGGAATAAAATAACAATAAGAATGCAAATAAAATAGCAACAAAAATAGGTCTCATTTTATTCTCCTCTTAGTACTGTATCGTTAATTTTATTTGTAATTTATTCAATCCTTAAGCTTGAATTGGCTTTGCTAAAAAAAATCATCTGCATCGAGAACGCAATCCCAATCGGAAAAGCATCCTCAAGCAACTTTCCTAACCCAAAAACCTCTGTAGTCCGTCATGCCTCAATTGACAATTATAACCATCCAATTCATTTGCCCGGTACGCCCTCCATATCGCTAACCCGGTCAAGTGAAATTGGGTAGTTATAAGCAGGTTGAGAAGGCAATGATGCGTCGCGAGAGGAAAATAGTAAAAGCAAATTATCTGATAGGTGAGCCATACTCCTGATTTTGGACACTCCAAGAACCAAACATATTTTCATTATTACTCTTGGAGGTGTTTTTTATGGGAGCAAGCAGAAAGAAATTCGACGGGACGTTTAAGCATGAGGCGGTCCGGCTGGCGGATTCCTCCGGCAAAAGAGATCGGACAATTGAACGGGAGCTTGGTTTGTACCAGGGAGCTCTCCGGCACTGGCGCAAAGAGCTGAAGGCGGATCCTGGCCATGCATTTCCGGGCACGGGACACTTGAAACCTCTGGAAGCTGAGAATTTACGCCTTCGCAGGGAATTGGTGATTGCGCAAGAGGAGCGCGATATCTTAAAAAAAGCGGTCGCCATCTTTTCAAAAAAGCCGAAGACATCTACCGATTTATGAAAGAATACAGCTCCAAGTTTTCGGTGGAGAGGATGGCGAACGTTTTTGAAGTGTCGCGGAGCGGGTATTACGACTGGCTCAACCGAGCCGAGAGCAAGAGCGCCCGGGAACGGCGGTTGTTCGACCTTGAGGTGAAGGCTGCGTTTGCAGCCGGAAAAGGCAAATACGGACGTGACCGTGTTCGGCTGGAACTTGGCCTTCGAGGTCGTAAAGCGAGCCGGAAGCGCGTTGGTACCAGCATGGATCGGCAGGGTCTGCGGTTCAAGCCGAAGCGTCGTTTCCGGGTGACGACGAATTCGAAACATAATTTTCCGGTGGCGCAGAATCTGTTGAACCGGAACTTTTTGACCACGGGGCCAAATCAGGTCTGGGTAAGCGACCTTACGTATCTGCCCAGTCGGAACGGTTGGCTGTACCTGACGGTGTTTATCGACCTGTTTTCCCGAATGGTGGTTGGATGGTGCGTCAGTTCTTCTCTTGGTCACGAAGGTGTCCTGGAGGCCTTGTATCGCGCTATATGGAGACGTAGGCCACCAGCCGGATTGATGATCCATTCCGACCGGGGCGTGCAATACTGTTGCGAAGCTTTCCGGAAGGCAATCGCGACGCATCATTTTGTTCAAAGCATGAGCCGGAAAGGAAATTGTTGGGACAACGCGGTCTCCGAATCGTTCTTCGGGACGTTGAAGAACGAATGGTTGCCTGATATTGACATTTTCGACAGAGTCCAAGCAGAACGGGAACTTTTTATGTATATTGAGCAGTTCTACAACGGACAACGGATCCATACCACAATCGGTATGCCTCCGATTATGTTCGAGAACAGAAAATTGATCAAATGTGCTTAACGGAGTGTCCATTTTTAGGTACCCGGCTCAAGGTTTTGTTCCTATTGTTATCATTATTTTATTATTGCCATTACTAAAAGTTTCTGATTTTAATAAAACGTTGTGTCCAATCTTTTGCAAAGATAATGCAAGAGTATTTGCAGCATCTTTTATCATTGGATCAGAATTTGGAAATATACTTATAAAAATCCCTTCTACCCCACCTAATAAGGCCATTCCGCCAGGATTGAAAAATTTCCAACCAGAAACTATTAATATTTGGTATAAC
>JBAVGL010000479.1:0-22739 GCA_049684795.1 Chitinivibrionales bacterium
GCAATGATCGGGGTCCACGAAGTGGTCGCAGCAAAACAGCCGTCCGTCATGTTCAAGCACGAGGACGTTTCCACAGGTCTCGCTGAAAATGCACAGCGCATGAGGCAGTTTACAAGCGTGACCGAGCGCCTCGTCGAACAACTGGACAACGATGCGTCCGAGGTCTTTCCGGACCCATTCATCAAAAATGGCTGCAAAAAAATTCCCGATGGCCTCGGGAGTCGCGGTCCGTAAGCTTACGCCACCGGCCTGACCGGGGACCGGTTCCACCAGCGGAAGAAACTGGATATACCGCGCGCCCATGCCCTTGAAATAGCGATAGACTTTTAAAGGCTGTTCCGCGTTGGCCGCATGCACGACGCAAAGGACGTCGCAATGGACTTTATGGCGCCGTAAAAGGCGGAATGCCCGCGCGACTTTTTCGTGTGTTGGTCGATCGTCCCTGTCGCGGCGAAAGACATCGTGCACGTCGGCCGGTCCGTCAAGGCTCAGGCCGACTGAGAATTTCTCGTCCGATAAAAAGGCCGCCCACTCCTCGTTTATCAATGTCCCGTTTGTCTGCAAACCATTGGCGATCCGGCGACCGGCGGGAGAATGTTTCCGCTGTAATTCCACGACACGGCGGAAAAAGTCGATGCCGAGGAGCGTCGGTTCGCCGCCATGCCATTCAAAGGATGTTACGGGCCCGGGGGAATTTTTCAGGCGTTCGGCGATGTATTTTTCGAGGAGACCTTCGGGCATCCGCCGGGGATGTTCCGAAGTAAAGAGGCTTTCCTTCCGCAGGTAATAGCAATAGGCGCAGTTGAGGTTGCAGCGCGGCCCGACCGGCTTGGCCATCACCACGAACTCGCGGTCAACCGTCACGGGGCGCCACGCTCACGCGACCGGCGGGCCGCCGGCGATTGTTTTCTCAAAGAAATCAAGCGTCCGGACGAACGCGTCCCGCGCGGCGTCGACGTTATAGGACTGCCGTCCGTCATTAAAGAAGCCATGATGCGCGCCTTCATATGTATGGTGTTCAAACCGCTTGCCCGCGTTCTTCATGGCTTCGGCGAAACCGGGAAGCCCGGCGTTTACCCGCGCGTCGAGACTTCCGTAGAATCCGAGCACGGGGCATGCGATGCGGGGAACGAGATCACCGGAGGGCGAACTCCCGTAAAACATCACGGCGCCCGAAAGGTCTTCATCATGACATGCCAGAAGCGCCGAAAGGCCCCCGCCCATGCAGAACCCCACGCACGCCACTTTCGAGCCGCGGCTTATGGAACATTCATTTCGCATGAAGGCCGCTGAATTTTTAAGCGGATCGATATACTGGTCGAACCGCCGGCTGCCCGAACCCATGCCGGCGAAAAGGGCCGTAATGGTTTCACGAATATTCGTCTGCTCCGGTTCGGGAAGCTTGAGCAATTCCGCTTCACGGACCTTTGGGTCGGACCAGACCGCGGGAGGGACCCGGTTTATAAACGCCTGTGTTTCCCGGACACGCTCCTGGCGGAGAACCGGAGGCCGGACGCCGCCTTTCGCAAGAAGGTCGGGTGCGAGCGCCGCATATCCTGCCCCCGCGAAGCGCCGAGTGACGTCCTCGATATGCGCGTCAACGCCCCATACTTCCTGAATGACAAGCACCGCGGGCAGCGGATTTCTTGCCGCTTCGGGCCATGCCAGAAAACCCGAATGATCCCCATAGTGAACCACTTCAGTCTTGATGGCCATGTATCATGTCCTCCGGACCTGATTATTTCGATGTTTTGTGTTGTACCGTTGATTTTGATGTACTGCTTGTCTGCGCCCGCTGGCCGCCGCCGTTACCATGTCCATGCCCGTTGGAATACCCGTGATCATGGGAATACCCGTGATCATACCCGCGTCTCGGATAGTGGCCATAATAGGGCTGCCAGCCCGGATATGAATAAATGAAATAATCGGTCGGATATTGCCAATAGCCATCATACGAATAATCCTCCGGCGGGGGCGCAGATTCATACACAACGGGATTATCCGGGTTAGCGGGAGGAGCGGCGACCGGTTGCGCGGCGCTTTGCGCCTCGACCGGTTTCTTGTGCCGGATCGCCGCGGTAATCACCGCGCTGGAAGCGCCTAGGTCCTTCAGATTGATGATTTCGTCCGGCGTGAGCGAATAATTAACATAGGAGCTATTGATAAACGCGAGGATCACGTCGTCGCTTACTTTTGATTTCACGAGTTTCTCAAGATCGTTATACCCCTCCGTTGCCCAGCAAAAAGAAATCCCCGATAGTATAACGGCGCACGCAAGCAGCATTTTTTTCATAACGGTTCCCCCATTTCCTCATTTGATTATCTTCTGATTTAAAGATAATTCCTACCCTCTGATTATACAATGAAAGGCGCATAACAGGATACAAAGTCCGAAATCGTTATTGGGGCGGCGTGAGTTCGGACGCGAGGAAGGTTTGGGATGTGAGATTCCCTTGAAGCTGGTTATTCGAAGGGAGGAAATTTAAAATGATAAAAAAGCCCCTGTTTTTTGTCAAACAGGGGCTTTTTATTGGTCGCTTTTATCAAGCTGTCGAAACTGATCTGTTTTCTATCTAACCAGGCAGGCCCTTTTGGTGATCCCTCCGTTTACGTCCGAATACCGGA
Organism: Chitinivibrionales bacterium; assembly: GCA_049684795.1. Lineage (GTDB taxonomy): Bacteria > Fibrobacterota > Chitinivibrionia > Chitinivibrionales > FEN-1185 > JBAVGL01. The sequence continues at coordinate 2,626 of JBAVGL010000479.1, forward strand.
TGATATACGTTCCTTTTAAGCTTTTAAGCGGAAGGAATACCACGTCATAGCCTTTCCTTACGCCGGTAATGCTCTTGATCAAGCGTCCCGCCGGTGAATAAATCGAAAGCGCATAGGCGCCTTTCGGGACCGGACCGGGAAGCGCAATAGCGTACCCGGCGTCAACTTTTCTAATTGTCAAGGCACTCAACGCCTTGTTTGCCCGGGCAGGCCTAACGGCGACCGTGCCAATTTTAACGACAAAAACGGAGTCAAAATCATACGTTCCCGGCACTGATTCACCGAGCCAGAAATTTATCCTGAGCGCGCCGTTTCCCGCAACGGTGCTGGTAAACGTGTCCGAATACGTCGCCCATGAATTGGTAAGGTCTACAAAAGCCCCCGAGATCGGCGCATAGCTCTGCGATGCATCATACTGGGACTCGATTTGAATGCCGCTCGGCCCCCTCGCCTTGAACGTTACTGCGTATATCGCATTCAATTCCGCGGTAAAGAGGGGCAACTGCACCTGCACCTGTGAATAATCGGAACCGGGGGTAGTTATGGTAAGCCTGCCGAACCGGGCGCCCTCAGGCGCGACGCTGTCGGGATAGGACATGGACGCCACCGCCCCGGTGCCGTCTTGAATATAAAGGTTCCAGCCCGATCCTTGAAGCTCAAAGCCGCCGTTGCCGATCAGATTATTAGTCGGGGCCGCGGTACCGGTCATCACGAGGCTCACCGAATCGAAATCATAAACACCAGTGTCCGCTCCAATATAAAAATTGATATTCACCAGGCCTAGGCCCGTGGTGTCGCTGATGAACATGCAGGAACGGGTTTGCCATGCGGTGTCGAGCGGAATGTCAAAGCCGTTCAAATATGAGGAACCGCGATTAAGGCCGACCTTAAAGGTGGGGGCCGTGCTTTTTACCTTGAACGTGAGCTGGTAAATGCCGTTTTTCGTCGCCATCCACTGGGGCAATTGGAGCTGGGCCTCCCAATTGTAGGTTTCCGGGTCTCCGGTCCCGGCTGTCTGGGTGATATGCACCTGCGCGAAGGTCGTGCCCTCGGGCGCTCCGGTAGTGGGATATACTATCGTTCCCGAAAACCCGCTCTGCAACAGAAGGTTCCACCCCGCGCCGCCGCTTTCAAACCCGCCGTTGTCGATCAGGTTTCCGCCGGGGGCGGTTATGGTGTCGAGCCTGACGAGCGTCACCGAATCAAAATCGTACGTGCCGGTGTCGGCGCCAACGTAAAAATTAAGCCTGAGCTGGCCGCCGCCAGAAGTGTCGCTGGTAAAGGAACAGGAATAATTCTGCCAGGAGCTCGTCGGTAAAATATCAAACCCGTTTACATAGGACCCCACGCTGTCGCCCCTGTTGATGCCCACTTTAAAAGTCACGGCGCTGCTTCGCGCCTTGAAAGCCAATTTGTAGCTGGCGTTCTTGGTGGCGACCCATTGCGGCAGTTGGAGCTGAACTTTATAGTTATCGAACTCCGCGTTGTTCACCGTGGCCTTGGTCACATTTACATGCGCATACGTCGCGCCTTCGGGCGCCGCGGAGTCGGGATACGTAATGGCGGCCGCGAACCCCGCCGTATCCGCGATATAGAGGTTCCAGCCCAAACCGGGGTTGCCGGCGTTCTCGAACCCTCCGTTGGTGATCAGGTTCTGAGCGAAAAGCTGGCCAAAAAAAACAAAACAAAGTTCTAATAACGTAATAAATCGAAAGACCCTCATACGCTCCTCCTCTAATCCTTTGGTAAAATAGTTAATATTATAATTTGTTATCGATATCCCGCGCCCCCTGATACAGCCCCCACCGAGGACTTCCGAGGGGCGCCGGAAAAATCGATGAACCTCAACCCGCCCTTCGGGCACCCTTCTCCTTAGTAAGGAGAAGGGCAAGGGATGAGGTACATTTTATCGCACCCAGCAAAATTTATCAGCGACAGTCCCGCTCGCGTCCGTGAACCGCACAATACACGTCCCTTTAATCCCGCTCATCGGAATGAAAATCTTGGCGGCGCTTTCCCGAAGGCCGGAAATACTTTTAACCATCCGGCCTTGGGCCGTATAGACCCCGATCGAAAAACGGCCATTGGAATTCCGGCCGGGCGCCGACACTTCCAGCCGGTTTTCCATTTTCCTGACTGTTAATTTTCCGGGAACAAAGGCGCTTGAGGCGTTCTTGACCATCACGGATGTGGTCTTGACCACGGAAACGGCGTCAAAATCGTAGGTCCCGGTCGATAATCCGAGCCAGAAGTTGAGCCTGAGCGCGCCGCTGCCCTTGACATTGCAGGAGAATGTGTCGGCGTACGGGGCCCATGCGGAAGTCAAGGTTTGGGGAATCTGTTGCACGGTGGCATAGGTCGCGCCATCCTGCGACGCGACCACGATATCGCCCGGGCCTCGCGCCTTATAGCTGAGGATATACCAGGCGTTCGAATCCGCGGTAAAGAGCGGCAATTGCAATTGCACTTGTATCGCGCTTGTGTTTACCGTCGCGATGGCGGAAACATTGACGCTGCCGTACATGGTCCCTTCGGCCGCCCCGGTCGAAGGATATGATACCGTCGCCGCCGCGCCGGTTCCGGACTGCACGTACAGGCCCCAGCCGCTACCCGCGGTTTCAAAACCGCCGTTTGAAATAAGGCTGTTCGTGGGAACGTTAGTGCCCGTTTGCACGAGGTTCACCGAATCAAAGTCATACGTCCCCACGGCCGCCCCTACATTAAAATTGAGAAGCAATGCACCGTTTCCCGAAGCGGTGTCGGTGAACATGCAGGAATAGGTTTGCCACGACGTGGTCAGGGTAAAAGCGAAACCGTTTACATAGGCGTACGATGGGGCGCCCCTGTTTAATCCCACTTTCATGGTCGTGGCGGAGCTTTTCGCCTTGAACGACAACGTATAAATGGCGTTTTTCACGGCGGTCCATTGCGGAAATTGAAGCTGGGCCATCCAGTTGATCGAGTCCGGGTTCGTGCCCGGCGCCTGAGTGATATTCACATGCGCATATGTGGTCCCCTCCGGCGCTCCGGTGGTTGGATACGTCACGGTCCCTAGAAAGTTGGTCTGCAATTGCAGGTTCCATCCCGTGCCGCCGCTCTCGAACCCGCCGTTAGTGATCAGGTTCTGGGCAAAAAGCTGGCCTGCGAATACAAAAGAAAAAGCGGTCAATACCATACATCGAAAAATGCTCATATACTCCTCCTAAAAACAGGTGAAAACAATTTACAAATTATATTGCAATTTTACGTACCACTGCCAATTGTTTGGCTTCCGCAGCGACTGTTCGGTGTTCGATTGCGCTTCCGCGTCAAATGTGTTGTAAATCGTATGGTCGTTCGCCGCGATTCCGATAAGATCAAACTTTGAAAAGCTTTTTTTCAAGTACACCGTCCATTTAAAATTGTCTTTGTTTTTGTAAATGTCATTCCAAACGGGATCGTTGACATACGAGGGAACCGGTGAAGGGCCTCCATCATAATCACCCCACCAGTCGTCGGGATACGGGCTGTCAAACCACTCTACCTCAAAACTGAGCAAGTCCATGATCTTAAATCCCGGCACATTTATCCCCAGAAGAATAGGCAGCCTATGAAGCAGTGTGGGTTTGAAAGAAGAATCGCTGGGGAAATATTTAGGATCGGTTAAACCAAGGAGCGCCGCTTCTCCATACAGCTTGCAATCCTGAGGCCCGAAGAATTCCGGATTACCGATCATAGGCTTGACATCAAACATAAACCGCGAATCAAGCTTGGTCGCCTTGAGGCTCAAGCTGGAGTCCATGCCCAAGGCATAGAATTGTGTGGCATTGGTGGCGTCTTCATTCACGGGGAAGAGACGATTAAAACAAATACCCAGACCGATCTCGGCCATTTTTTCAGGAGCGGTATAGGTTGCGGTAAAAGCCAGTGACATGTCATAAAAGGGCGCATGTTCAATTTCACTGTTAATGATCCCTTCCACCTTTATCTGGTCGTCCAGGAAACCGACCTGGCTGCGGATTCCGTACATGTCATACCAGGGGTAGTCAAGTTTCGTTTCAAGAAACAACGGGTATGCCATTCCGCGATAAAGGTAGTTTCCAAGGTTTTTGATTTCGGGATTGAAATTGTATTGGAATATTCCCGACTCGATTAACAGGGAAGAAAAGATATGGTTAAAATCCCAATGAAATATTCCTTCCGCCCTTGGAAGAAATGAGCTATACTGGATCTTATACGTTTCCTTCATAATACTGCTGGTGGAAATGGGGAAATTGCTTCGAACTTCCAGTCCCACTTTCGCGTTTAACCAATCGTTCGCCGCGGAATTAATAATAATGTTGCCGCCGTAAAAATCAAGCCATTGATGGTCCGTCGGGTTTTCATTGTTTTTTCCGTACTGATACCCCGACACGATCTGGCCGAACATGATATAGCCCGCTCCCGACGCATTCAGTTTCAGTCCCGCGCCCGGGATTTTCTGCGCGGCTGCTGAAGAATCTTTTGATCCCGCGTCCTGGCTGTCTTCAGCCGTCGCGCCGAAATGGAACGCCGCTAAAAATATTCCCGCAATTATTAAAACAGATATTTTTTTCATTGACTAGGTCCCTTTTTGATTAAGTTGTCAACGAACCAACGGTTTCCCGCCGTTCTGAAACAGATGGCGGAGGACTTTTAATTTTTTTACCTGCCAATGGAGACGATTCTTGTAATAATGCCGCCTGGCGAAGCGAGGCGAAGCACGGCCATGGCAACGCCCACGCCGCATCCATCCATGGTTTTGCCGTTCCACAACACCGTATGCCGTCCCGCCGCAATGGTTTCGTTAAGCAGCGTACCGATCCGTGCGCCATTCAAGGCGATAAGGTCAATCGAAACATGGCCGGAAACGTCGACCGTATAATGAAAGGCCTTGCCCGCGCGCAGGTCTCGGTCGCCTATTGTCAAGAGAGCCCGCTTTTGTTGCGCCGCGATATCTTTAACGGCGATGGGTGCGTTAAAAACCTGTATGACCGCTCCCTGCGGTCCGATCTGTATCGGCGAAGCGAGCGTTACCCTGACGTTCTTTTCATAGGCCGAGCCTTCCGTCGTTACGGTCATGCCCGATACGGCCGCCCCGCTGTTCGTTATCTTCACGCCCGGGGCGGTCGCCCCGGTATTGTTTTTAAACACAAACTGGGTCACCGCGGTAAGCGAGTCGAAGGCCACGGTCATGCTCTGGCAAAGCCCCGTCGCCGCGTTTCCACTCTCATTGTAGTTCAGCGTTCCCCATCCGCGCGGATTGACAATAGGCGCGGCTGTTATTTTTTTTGCCATTGACGACGGGACCATCGGCCTTATCCACAGGCGCTTGTTTGCATTGTCAAGAAGACAGCCGGTCATCTGGAAATACGAGCGCCACACGCACGGCGCTGTCATGTAGCTGGCGTACGACGAGTTGGTTTGCTGGAGGTCCTGCCAGAATACGTAGCCGGGGTTTCCGGTATAATAATAATCGTAGTCCCATTTATGGATGGTCAAGGCCGTGTCCTGCCTCCCGATCGCTATGGACGCGCCGCCCCAATGGTCGTAGGTATAGAAATGCCACGCGCCGAGTTTAGTGCGAATGTTGGCGTTGGGGCTGTAGTACGCATACAAACGATCGCAGCCGGTGGCGATAACATCCGAATCCATGACCGCCGGAAAACCGAAGTAGTGGGCCCAGCTGTATCCCGCCACGTCGCCTTCGGCATAGTCCCTTCCGGTTCCGAACGAGGAGTTAAAACAAATCGTCCGGAAATCGGCGCGGGCGAGGGTATACCAATTTGTAAACCGAGTGGCCACGGAATCCTGGCCCACGAACTTGGCCATTTCGGCGACCGCAAGCCACGCCGTCAGCGCCGTCCCCGACGCGTATTGCGGGGTTATGGTGCTGGTGCCGTCGTAGGTGCTCTTGCTTTGCGAGGGGATATGCACGTTTGCGCCCGCCGACACGCATTGCGTGATGATCCGGTCCGCCGTCAATTTGATATACGGGAAATAAATTTTCATCGAGTCAATGTCTCCCGTGGCCAGCATGAGTTCGTACGCCTTGAAAATGAACATGCAGTTGAGGTCCGCCCAGTCGGTGGTGTTGGGCACCCACCAGTAATCGGAGCGAAGGTAGTTGTCCCACGGGCACACGAAATGGGCGTCCGCCGTCCAGCTCGAGGGGGCGGTATTGAAGTCGTGGTGGATCTGCCCGATCAGATTGGCCGTTTCCCCGACGCCCTTGTGAGAGGTACGGGCCCAATACTGGAGTTCGCGCCACTGGTTGCTCGGCCAGTTGAAGCAATACCACAGGGCCGCGTGTTCCCCCTGGTCAATGGTGCCGATGATCGGATAATGCCCCTCCCAGAAAGCCACGCGGCCGTCTTTGGCGCACTGGGCGTTCTGGACAATCGGGTAAAGGTTGTTCAGCAAGCGGTCCTGATACCAGGCGGGAAAGTTGCTTGCCATGACACGGTTGACTATGGAGCTCGCGCCGTTTTTTACCGCGTCGAAATGCGCCATGCCGAATTGCGCGGCGGTCTTTGAATCAGGATAATAATTATGATAGTAATAATTGTCGGAATCGGGCTTGCCGGTCCCGTACCGGTCGACGGTGGAAATGAACGTTCTCCACCACGCCATAACGAATTTTATATGGGCCGTGTCGCCCGCGGGGACCGTGCATTTCGCGGCCGCCAGGTTACCCGCGCCGTTTGTCAACAAGCCGCTCGTGGTAAACGTCCCCATGGCGCCCGCGCTGAACGTGGCCCCTGAAACGTCGCAGTCGGCCATGAGGTACGCGTTCCCGGCCGCGGCCGCGCCCGCAAAGGTGATTGCGGCGTTGTTCATCGCCGCGTCATTGGCTCCGGCGTTGGCCCCGCCGAGCAGATTTGTTCCCGAAGCGTTCTGGTTCGCGAACTCCATCGCCACGCCCACGTCCGTCGACGAGGCGTTCCCGTTCACCGCGGTGATCTCGAAAAACGCGAGCGGCGAAGCCGCCAGTTGGGCATTGACCGGGCTCGATCCCGGAATAAACGGGCCGAACGCGGTAAGGGTAAAAGTCACGCCTCCTGTCGCCCCGAAATTGGCCGTATACAGCGGGCATTTCGCGTCTTCGTTCGCGGTCGAGGCCTTGGTTTTCGATTGGCCGTTCGCATAAAAATGGAACCCGCTCGACGACGATTGTTTGTTGCTGAATTCGCTCACCCCGTCGGACGCGGCCGGAGGCACCTTGCCGCTCGCCGCGAAATCGCCGGAAACGGCGTTGAATTTTACATATCCCGTTCCCATGCCCCCGATCGGCGTTCCCATGGTCTGCGCCAATGCCCACAGGCTGGTCGCCGCGAGCAGCGTCATCGCCATGCCACGTCGCACTATTTTGAGAATCATACAAAGTCCCCTTACCAATATTTAAAAAAAAATTGTTAGATAGACTATACCAGACTTTGGAGAACAATCTATAAATATATAATTATGACCACTTGGTAATTTGTGGTATTTTTTTGCTTAATCGTCTAAAAAAATATTTTTTTCCATGCATTTATTTTGAATTTTGAATGTATGCTGCCCACCTATTCATTTTCTTTTACATGCCGATATTTTCGATTATTGCGTCACACCGCGCAATTGCCCCACCTGCTGCATGGTCTCCACCTGACATTGCGGAATGGTCCCCGTTGTGTCGGGCGTAAGGTCCAGCAAATAAGCGGCGCTGTTGTTGTTGTTATAGGTTAAATCCTGTACGATTTCCGAAGCCGTCATTATCGAACATTGGTTGATCGGGTGCCAGAACCAGCACTTGTCGTTACGGATGGGCTCATTGCCTTCAGCCGGAAGAACGTTGTTAATGGGAGGAGGGCCGTCAATCGGCATTTCCCACTCCACGATTTCCGTATTGAACATGGCATAGTCGTGGTTGTTTTCAACTATCAAACATTTAGGTTGAAGCCGCTTAACGATGTTCTTTACCGTATCGAAAGGCACTCTGTTATAGCCCGGCCCCCATCCCCATCCGTCAAACCAGAGACACGTGATCTCGCCATAATTCGTCAGCAGCTCGCTGAGCTGGCCTTTAATGAAGCTAAGCGAGTACCCGTTTGTCAGGTCTCGTATTGAATAGTAAAGGCCTACCTTCAACTTCCGTATGCGGGCCGAATCGGTGAACTCCTTGACAACGTCCCTGGTGACCGTTGCATTTGTTACGCAGTAGGAAGTATATTTGCTGGGCCACAAACAGAAACCATCGTGGTGTTTTGACACAAGAACCATATAGGCGCAGCCTGCCGATGTGGCGACATCGGCCCATTGGCCGCAATTGAGCGCTGTCGGACGGAACTCCTTCACCATATCGTCGGATTCGGCCAATCCCCATTCTCCCTGCACGCTGTAAAAATCATTCCTGGTGAATGTCGACATGTTGAAATGAAGGAACATGCCGAATTTCATCGCCACATAGGCCTTCTGCAAACTGTCGAGAAGCGAAGCGGCTTTGCGCAAGCTGTCCGTCAGCGAAGTCGCTTTCTGTAAACTGTCGACGAACGGGTCAACAACCGTAGTATCCTTATGGACGAAATAGGGCGTCGGGCCGGAGGCGGTTTCAATAGTGCAGTTCACCACCAGGAGAAAAAATAGCGCCCCTGCCATGCAACCGATAAAGACTATAATGTTTTTCACTTCTTTCAGGGTCTTTCTTTTTATTTGTCAAGGTATCCTTAAAACATAACGCCGAACTTTAGCGCATAATACCCGCACCCGTGAGCTCGCAAACATTCTTCCCAATCCTGCCGGTCCCAATCCCAGGCAAATGTCCTCATGTGGTCGTCGGCAACCTGGAAGGTGACCCGGTAATGTTCCGCGAAAGTTTTGCAACCGTATATGCTCCACTTCAAATCATCCTCTTTATATTTTGTTGAATCTATTTCAACGGTCCCCGGTTCAAACGGGATCGGCAATCCATCCCGAACTACCCCCTCCAAGCTGTTCGGATACCGGTTTCCCCACCATTCGCCTTCCAGACTGAGAACATCAAGAAGCTTAAAGGAGGGCGCATTAAAACCGATCATCACGGGGATCCGCTCCAGAATGCTGTTATACCAGATGGGCGAATTGATGGCCGCCGGGTAATTTTGCACCCCGATCAGACAAGCTTCACCGTACAACTTCAGGTCCTGATTACCGAAAATATCGGACGGGAATAACTTCTTGGGATCGAATGAAAACCTTCCCATGACCTTTGTCCCTTTAAACGTGTAATAGGCCGTGTCCTGCCCGTCCAGATAGGCCGTCGCATTGTTTTTGGGCGTTGTCGTGGAGTCGTCCGCGGACAAAAGGCTGCAAAAACTGACGCCCGCTCCGATTTCAAAAATCTGGGCTAGATTGTATGAGGCAACCAGCGACAGGTTCACGTCCAGAATCGCGGCCCATTCGGTGTTAATCGTTGCAAGAGCGTCCAGGGTAAAATTATTGCTCCCCGCCGAATACGCGCCCTTTGCGTAAACGCCCGCAAGCCGGGCAAAAGGCATATCAAAATCGGTTGTCAAGGTCTGCGGGTAGGTGGTGCTTCTAAACAGGTATTCGCCGAGATTTCTGACATCGCCATTGTATTTATAGGGGAAGTATCCGCCGCCGATCTTTAATTTCCAGTCGGGCCCATCGAAAACCGTATGGGTAAGTTCCGCCTGGGTCACGTACAAATAATAATAAAACCTTCGTGTAGCTCCGAGCGTGACCAATCGCGTGTCCTCGTTGAATGTTTCGATTTCAACGCCGCTCAGCAAATCGGTATAACGGCCAAGATGCACATCCAGGCCGAAACCGGTCAAAATCTTTTCGGTCCAGGTATGGTTAATATCGCCGTCGGCCGTGGTGGCGTTTTTGTCGTATCCTTTGACAATCTCGCCGCCTTCCATGGAAGCATGGCCGTTGGGTTTGATAATGACCGATGAAGAGTCCTGTCCCAGGGAAATGCCCGCAAGAAGCAATACCGCAACCGCAATCGTTGTTTCAAATCGTAAACAGCCCATATCACACCTTTCGCCAAAGAAAACGGAGCGCTTGATAAATGCGGCCCTTCAGGAAAGCGGCCCGTTTTACTTTGTGTAAAGCACGATATCATCGGCAAAGTAAGGCTTGGGACCGTCCGGCGCATCCATGTTCGGACCGGAGCCGCGGAACACCAGCAACCGGTCGATTCCATACATTTCCTGCGTGGGAAGCTGCCTTGTCCGGACCGTGGCGCCTTCAAGGTAATACGTAATCGTCTGCGCGGTAAAATTGACTTCCGCGTCGCATTTGTACCAGTGGTTCGGCTGGATGGCGCCGATCATCGTGTCATTTTGGCCGGTATAGCTGTCATAATACGTGCATTTAACCGAATCGTTCTGGTCGAATCCCAATCCGAATGATTTTCCCAGACCGCCGGACGATCCCGCGTTCTGTCCGATTTCCACGGTAAAATTGGCCTGTCCCGCGGTTTTTGCCATGATGTAAAATTCAACGCCCACGGTCCCGGTTTCAACCCTGGGGTCAATGTAATAAAGAAGGGCGGTCCTGTTGGAATCGGTGGTGACCGAGTGCGTTCCGGTATGGGCCGTATCGGCGGTGATCCGCATCTGCGGATAGAAATCGCCAGCGTTTATCATATACGTTGGCCGCCACAATGCCGTATCCGCCTGGGACTCGAAACCTTCGCTGAACAGCACGGTTCTTTGAGCGACGGGCGCAGAGGGATTGCCGCTTTTATTGCAACCGGCCATTATGCCGAGTATCATCAGCATGGAAAAAATCATGATTGTGACCTTACGTATCATGCGAAACTCCTTCTATGTAAAGTTATTAAATAACTTAAGGGGACCTCTAAAAATTAGCTTTTTTAAAAACCGGACACTGAGCCTGTCGAAGTGACCGGCCAAATTTGCATGAAAATAAAGGTTCACTTCGACAGGCTCAGTGAACGGTGTTGTTTCCGTGAATAATTAGAGGCGCCCTTAAGAAAGGTATTACTCCTCTCAATTCACCATGAACCGTCTTATCGCCGTGTAGTTTTTCGCGCGGACCACGGCAAAATAAATCCCGGCGCCGCCGGTTTTCGGGCCAAAGGCAACGCCGGTCGCGCCTTTACCTTTATAAACCTTAAGCGATCTTCCCAGCGCCGTCGTAATCGTCACCTGATAATCGCCGTCGTACGAAACGACCAGCCGTCCGCCGCGATAATGCACGGTGCAAAAGGCATCATCCGGTCCGGCCCCGTTCATTGACGGGTTCCGCACCGCGACATTGGATATTGGCATGACCCCGAACGAATCCATGGGAAAATTCTTGAACCCCAGCGCCAGCGCGGGCGACCCCGTCTTCACGCTGAAATCGCCCCGGGGCGAATAGTTTGCCCACGTTTTGGTTGTATCCGTAAATAACGGGTCGGCCGTGCTCGAGTGGACGTCCAGCCCGGCGGCCTGCCACTGGGCCCATGTATAAAGCGTGGCGGTCTGTCCCCAGGCCGTGACGGTTGGCGGGTTCCCTGAATTGTAAACGACATTTGAATCAAATTGCACAATATTGTTCTTTATGGTATCGGGTATGTTTGCGCCGGTGCTGAAGCAGCAGGTGCCGTAAATGTAGGGGCCGAAAAGGATATTGCGGGCGCCATAGTCCGCCGACACGGTCCAGACGCCGTGGAATTCCACATTCCCTCCCCTGGCGACGATATTATTCAAATAGGTATTATACCGGTTCCATTGCAGCTTTAAACCGCCCCCTAAAATGAGGTTATTATACTGTAAATAATTTGACGCCTGGTCGTCCAGATCGATGCCGAAATCCCCCGCGGGGCCCTCCAACCGGTTGTTCCTAACGATCGTGGTGTACATCGCGTCAAGCTTCGTGGCCGAGGAGTCGCTGGGCCAGCGGCTGTTGCGGTCGCGGCCCCAGGCGTTGAACGGCCCGTGATCGCCGGTCTCAAGGACCGACTTGTAGACCCAGTTGTACTCGATCACGTGCCCGCCCCAGCACCCGTCGGTGAAGTTGATGCCCGCGCGCGGGCAGTTGTCAATGGTGTTGTGGAGCGCGGTGTCCATTTCCGTCATCGAAAAATCCACCCCGGCGGTCTGCTTCTCAAACCTGCCGAAATGGTGCATCAAATTATTGTCGACCCGGATAAACGCGGGATAATCAGTCGTGAGAGGGCCGGGCGTCTTGTCGGTGCACGTGGCGGTGGTTGACCAGGAGGAAGGGCACCGCACCGCGCTTTGAAGGCCGACCATCAGCACGCACGACGCCCCCGCGTCGATGAACGTATTGTTGTAAACCACATGATTACGGTTGTAGCCGCTCATGAATATCCCGTTGCCGCCGATTTGATCGAACAGGCACGATTCCACCTGAATGTTTTCCGCGTCCTGGATGAATATGCAGCCGGCACGGGCAAGGCACCAGTCGCTTTCTAAAATTCCCTCATACGTTTTGCTGAACAACGTGCGATAGGCATGCGTAAATGTCAATCCACTGAAATTCAGATACCGCACCTTGCTTGTCGATGTTCCGATTATCTGGATAAGTTCGTCCTGTGAAGCAAGCTCGATGGTGGCGGCGCTCAGATTGGCGCCCGCGGGCGGATAGAAATAAAGCTTTCCGGTCGGTTTGCTGTAGTACCATTCCCCGGGCGCGTCCAATTCTTCGAAGATGTTCTCAACCATCCGGTAGCTGGGGTGAAGTACGCTTCCCCGGTTATTGTCCCCTACCCATTGCTGCGTTATGGTATTGTTCGTATCATTTTTACCGGTTATAATGAATGATTCCCCTCCCCACAGGCTTGTTTGCAGGCCGCGAATATAGCCCGGACCTTCAGTCGGGTTTTTCCACCGGGCCACGCGGGCGGCGCTTATGCAATCGGAAGCAAAACCATCGAGGATTTTGGTGGAATCAAAATTCGGATACCGGGCAAGTATCTGCCGTTTCCCGTTCAGGAAAAGCTGGTCGACTTTCAGGTTGGGAACAATGGTGGTCACCATGATCTGGCCGGAATCGACCGACCATGACGACGTGACCTTGATGCCGCCGCTGATGACGGCCTTTTCCTCCTGGTAGGCGGTATAGACAATCGGCGCCGTCGCGGTACCGGAATTTGACGGTCCGAACACCACCGCCGTGTCCAGATAATAGGTTCCTGCCCTGAAATAAACGGTGACCGGCGTATTGCCGGCCTTGAGCTGGTCGGCCTTGTCTCGGGCCGCGGCAAACGTCGCGAGCGGCGAACTTATGGTTCCGTTATTATTGTCATTGCCGGCGGGCGATACATACACCTCTGCCCCGAACGCGATCCGCGCCGTGAAGCAGAGCCACAAAACATACACTGATGCATTCTTTGAAAGCATGATACTTCCCTTGTTATGGTTTTCCGGCCGTCTAGTAAACCAACATTCTTTTCATCATGTGTAACCCCGCCGCTTCCGCGCGGACCAGATAAACGCCCCCGGTCAGGCCTCTGGCAAGGTCGATTGTCCCTTGCAGCGCCCGGTAGTTTCTGACGAGCCGCCCGCCGGCCGAATATACAAAAACGTCCACCGGACCGGTCTGGCGCGAGGGCGCAAGCAGCCTCGTGCCGGATATCGACGGAAAAGCGGGTCTCGCGTATGCCGCGTCAGGCCCCTTCACGTTTGACGTGCCTTTGTTAATTAACAACAAGGAAACGCCCCACTGCGGGAGCGTCATGGTTTTGACGAGTGCGGCGCCGGTAAAATTGATCTGGGACTGCGGCTCGACCTGGGCCAGGTTCTGGGCCGCTGTAAGCGAGTCCCATTGAGCGGTCGTGGGGGTGGTCGGCTTGTTCTGCTGCAACCATACGGAATACGGGTTGCTGTGAGTGGAATCAACCCGGAAATGGGTGACCGTCAACGGTCCGTTCTTGAAAGGCATGTTGTTGATCGTCAGGTTCACCGTACTGCCGCCGACGGCCGTGGTAAAGTCCGTGTAATAATTATAAAGAAGTACGGCCAGCTGTGAGCTGTCCTGGCTCAGGGTGGCAAATCCGTCGACCCCGTCAACGGTCCCGGACCCGCCGGCAAGGGACAGTCGGGCCGGGCCCATCATATGCAACATCTTAAAAGCATTAAAGGTCGCCTTTCGCAGCCCTTGATAATTAATCAGGCCATAGATCCCGCCAAACGGGATCAGGTTATGGAATTCGATGTAAGAACCCAAATTGTTCGAAGGGTATTCATCGAATACGTCCGATATCGTCCAGTACGAAAGCACATCGGGGAGCGCGTATTGGCCGTTTGTATAATCGTCAAGAATGAGTTTGACGGCTTTTGTCACGAACGCCCCGTTAATATAAGAATCCATGCTGACGACGTTAGGGTACTGCGTGTTTCCGCCGGACCCCGAATAGGTGGAATTATACTCGGTGTTGATGTTGAACAATTTTTTTCCGCTGCTTTTAATCACCGCCGCCCTTTGTTGGTTGTTGTCCTGGATAGTTACGGGGGAAGAGGTATTTCCAGGCCCTGAGCCGTAGCCGTGGCATGACAGGAAATCGACTTTAAGGTTATTGGCGTTACAATAATCCAGAAACGGCTGTAAAGGCGCGACCACGGTGCTTACGGGCCCTCCGACCAATACCAGCGAATCGGCTTTCTTCGCGCCCTCCACCGCTTTGCTGTAGAGCGTGTCGTAGTCATTGACCGTGCCGGTCCAGAAACCGGGATAATCATACTCGTTCCATACCTCCCAGTACCATGATTCGACCTCCTTGTTCCCGTACCGGTGGACGCAGTGGCTCACGACCGAATCGATAAGGTCCCGCCAAATATTCCAGTTTTTAGGCTTGCTGGTCGCGCCGTTCGTCTGGAGGTCTTTCGGCATGAAACTGAGTTCAACAAGCGGCTGCATGCCGCAGCTCTCGATAAAATCGTAAATTGAATCCAGATTTGTCCAGGTGTACGTCGGGCTGTTGGTCCCGTCCCAGTGAAAGATCCCCACATCGTCCGTGCCGTTCCAGCGCATCAGGATCCCGTGACCGCGCACGCGCTTGAATCCGGCTTCCTGCGCCCCTATTTTCGCGGCAACCTGCCATTGCGGCTTCAAACAAAACGACATGGTGCCGGTGCCAACGCATTGGTTCCAGAATTGGGGAACGTCACCCTTTTTAACCGAGCCGTCGACCGTGATCGTATAGGTCCCGGCAAAAACCACGGCGCCGATAAATCCCGCCGCGAAAAATAAGAGCGCCGGGAGAAACTTTCTGGAAAGAATAATTGTCATACCGTCTCCTTTGATGTACCTTCTTTAATAATAATAATTTGTGGTAATTTTCAATGTAAACGCTTAAAAATAAATATTTTTTTCCTGGCCGTTCGACTTGAAATTTTGAACGCACGGCAATCGAGTCGTTACTAAAATATATTCAATCAAAACTTTTAATCACTCGAAAAAAGAACGCAATTCAATACTTTTGATTGTCCCGCATCAAACAATATATATTTTTGGCTTCAAAATCGACCTGGGAGGTGATTGATGAAGTGGATACCGGCGCTATGGTGGCTTGTTTTTTCGTTCGCGCTCGCCGCGGCCCAATCCATCCCCACTAACGCCATCGACGGGACGACCGGCGCTCCTTTGGGCGGAATCGGCTGCGGGGCCGTGAAGTTTTGCGCGTACCTGGGGACTTTTTCCGGGACGTTTCGGACCCCGTGCGCGCTCGACGATTTCCAGGCCTTGACAAACACGCAATTCCAGTTTTACAGCAAAAGCGGCCAGTCGGCCCCCGTCACCAGCGCCCAGCTCATGGCCGTCCAAACCGGGGGCCGTTCAAACGACGACGCGGTTTATCCCGTGCATTACGCGAATTTCGGGACGATCAACGGCGTGACGGTTTCCCTGACCGCTTTTTCGCCGGTCAATTTGACAAATGTCAATCTGATGTGCTGGCCCTATGCGTTCTACCAGATACAGTTGACCAACACCGCCGCCGCGCCGGTGGACGTGGCCGTGGCGTTCCAGGCTGGCCTTACCGCGGCCACGACGCTTGCGCAGGGCAAGGGAATACGCAATGACGACGGCAATTTAAAACGGGCGGTCTACGCCACGTCCGACGATTCGACCGCGATCATTTCCGCGGGAAACGATGCCGGTTTTCTCACGACCGGCCAATGCAACAACACGGTGTCGGGCGCCACGAACAAGGTCGCCGCGAAGGTGACCCTGGCCGCCGGGCAGAGCAAACGCATCAAATTCGTCTACGCCTGGTACAACAACGTCACGGGTTTTGAAGGCAGCCATAACGGGATGTTTTATTATTTGAACGCCTTTTCCGACGCGGGGGCCGTGGCCGATTCGGGACTCGCCCATTTCGACCAGTTGCGGGACAACGCCGTGGCCCTGGTGACCCGCATGCGCGCGTCGAATTTCCCGGACTGGATTAAAAACCAGGCGCTCGTCACGCTGGCCAACTTGACAAACAACAGCATGTACCGCCAGGACGGCCGCTACGCGCACACTGAAGGAATGTGGGCGACGAACGGAACCATGGACCAGATGTTTCACGCCCGGCAAATTTACACGAACCTTGTCCCGGCGCTCAATTGGCAGGAACTGCACTACTGGGCGAGGACGCAGAAAACGAGTCCCGCCGGACAGATCCATCACGACATTGACAGCTGCACGGACATAGAAAATTTCGCCATGTCGCGCAATATGGCGTATATGTGCCCATGGGACGCGCAGCAACACCATGACTACCGCGAAATAGACCAATGGGTCGATTTAAATTGCGCGTTTGTCGTTTCAGTCTACGAAGCGTTTATTTCAACGGCGGACACGGGCCAGCTCAGTTATTTCTGGCCATACGTCAAAAAAGCGGGACAGCGCCTCATGGACCAGCTGGCGTCCTACAATGACGCCGCCGACGGATTCCCCTATTTGTATATGGGGACCCAGAACTCTTACGACGCCGACGGGACAACGGACATCAACTTTTACAACAGCGGGCTTGCGGCGGCGTCGTATAAGGCGCTTTCCAGCCTGTCTCTTGTCAAGGCGGACACAAGCAAAAAAAAATATGACGCGTATTACGATTCCACGAGGACCGAGTTCGCGAAAAAGTACCTGACGAATTCGGGTTTCCCTTCAAATATCAGGATCGAAGCCTTGATGACGGGACAGTGGCTGGCCTACTTCCTGAAATTCGGGGAAATGTACGATTCCACCGGCATCGCGTTGGCGCTCGCCACGCTCAATGCCTACTACAGTCCTTTGACGACGGGGATCGGCGATGCGGCGGGCGGGTATACCGAATGGGCGGAATACAAAATAGCCCATTATGCCGGGCTGTGTCTGCAAACGGGAAAATTGGACGTTTGGTACGCGCTGCAGTACGATTGGTACCAGCGGATTTTTAACAACCGGAACCTCGTGTACAATATTCCGCTCGGCATACCGCCCGCGGTGACTTCCCCGACGTATCTTGCAACGAGTTCCTCGGGCTACAACGAATACATCAGCGCCCCCGTCATATGGCGAAATTACTACACGATGGTCGGCTATCATCGCAACGGCTATTCCAAGGAGCTATGGCTCGAGCCCGTCATTCCGGTGTCCGAAATGAACCATACGATCACCAACGCGCTCGTTTTTTCACCCGAAGGATGGGCCACCGTAAACTATTCCCAAAGCGGAGCGAACTTCGCGACGCAGACGGTTTCATTCGCGCCCGATACCCCCGTAAGCGTCAATGGCATTTACATATGGGACAAGGGCCTGTCCGTCAATTACGTGAAAATAAACGGCGCTGCCGTCGGCGATTCGCTGGTGACGAAAATCGGAAGCGGGTTCGCGAAGGAACTGAAGATTAACTGGCGGGGAACGGTCCCTGCAACGGGGATAACCGTCACGGTCTCCGATGATCCCGGTTTTGGGGCGGTCCGGAACGGAAAAAACCAGCCCCTTCCGCTGTGGCCCGGGTTTTCTTCAACCTTGAATTCATTCTCCATCACAACGTGCGCGTCGGTCCCGCACCGAATCGACATAATTGACATAACGGGTAAAACGATCGGAAAATACAGCGGGTTCGGCGCCGTGCAATACCGGTTTGGCGCAGGGCCGCGGGAAAGCGCTTTGGGCCCCGGAGTATACATCGCGAAGGTGATTTCGGGAAATACGATCGTGCATAAACGGTTTTTCCTGGCGCGGTAAATGAGAAAACCATGGCGCCGATTTTCCTAAAACCTGAAAAGGGAGCATGTGCGTGATACAAAAATCAATAGCGGCTCTTGGTATTCTGTCCGGGGCCTTTCTTTTTGCGGCAAACGCCGCCGACAGCCTGGAAACAAAGGCTGACAGCGTCCAGGCCGCGCCGGCCGTGAAGGAACAACCTGTCAAAAAAGATTCGCTGGCCGCGTCCGCGCCAGTGGAAAAACCCGCGGCCGAGGCCGAGGTCCGGAATATGAAAACAAAGCTCGTGGGAATGGGATCGCTGGAAGCCGGCCAGGTCGCTAAAGGAGAACCGAGGGGCGGGGAAAACTCGCTCGAAAAAATCTGGTATCAGCGGATCTACATGCATATCGGCTTTAACGCGACAATCAACGACCGGACCAAAGTGAACGTCGTCGGGGAATCGATGGTCCATTATTCATGGACGGAATCCAAGGACATTACCGATAACCTCAGGCCGATTTATTCCTTTTATCCGTATGATTTGGAAGGGACCTATTGCTGGGGAAATAGTGAAAGGCCTTTGTTTATGCTCGGGTTTGGAATTTTTCCCTTCAAATACAATCCCGACGTGCGCAACCTGGGCGAATATCTTTACCGTACCAGCACGTATCCTCCGACCATGACCAGCGAGTTCGACTTTCCCCTCGCCCGCCTGACCGGGTTCAGGCTCTCCTCAACGCCGATCGACTCGCTGCATTTGTGCGCCATGCTTACATCGGAATCCGACGTAATTCCTTTGCAGGATTGGGGCGTTTCCCTTCTTGGGGATTACACTATTATGAAAGCGGTTACCGTCGGCGCCGGGGTATTCTGGAGCCATCTTATTTCCGTTAATGAATATAATACCACTCCAAAAATCGCCACTAACCTTGACGCGGACAGCGTGTATTACACATTTCGCGGGACAAAACTCATGGGGCGTTTTGCCTTTGACCCGAAGACGTTTATCCCGGTCAACGTTTTTGGCGAGAACGATCTGAGGCTTTATTCCGAAATCGCCGTTATAGGGCTTACGGATTATCCGCCCTATTACAAGGATTTATGGCGAAGGATCCCGGTCATGGTGGGCTTTAATGTTCCCGCGTTCAAGCTATTGGATGTTTTCTCCGTGGAATTGGAATGGTACAGGTGGAATTACCCGAATTCTTATACCGCCAACATCTGGCAGAACCAGGCGCCTCTGCCGGACCTGGACGACAATTACGACCCGCAGCAGAACGAATTAAAATGGTCGGTGTATACCAAAAAGCAAATCGGGAACTTTTCCCTTATCGGCCAGGTGGCCTTTGACCATATGCGTCTTGAGTGCAATGGCTTCCAGAATGGCGGAACTTACTATGGGGACGCGATGCACATGCACGGCGACTGGGCATGGATATTCAAGACACAGTTTGATTTTTGAGAAAAATCAGTTTCCGTTCCGGCTACTTTGCAAAATGGATTTTGATGGGATTATTTCCGTCCGCCCGAATCACATATGTTCCCTGCGCGACATTGAAAGATGAAACCGGTACGCGACAGTCGCCGGGCACATGCAGTTCCGCGATTTTCAAGCCCCGCAGATCGAACATTTCCAGACGAACCGGATGAGCGGTTTTCCCGCCGCGCACCATGACCGAGTTGCTCAGGTTGTCAAATGACAACCTGGCCGCACCACGCGCGGCCGCGGACGGCCCCGGAACGGGCCCGGCAATTGCCAGCGGCGTCTTCAGGACATCAACCAGCGCGGTGTACGCGGGCTTGGGTTGGTAATTTTCGT
The DNA here is from genome assembly GCA_049684795.1 of Chitinivibrionales bacterium. Taxonomy (GTDB): domain Bacteria; phylum Fibrobacterota; class Chitinivibrionia; order Chitinivibrionales; family FEN-1185; genus JBAVGL01. The sequence continues at coordinate 22,577 of JBAVGL010000479.1, forward strand.
CGTAAATCAGGGCCTCGCCCTGGCCGGGAAACGTGGACGGTATCCAGGAATACTTGTCGGTAAATCCCCACATCATGAATGTCCGGCAGCTCGGCTCCGCCAGCGCCAGTTGCATGAAAACCTTGTACACGTACGCCTGGGCGTCCAATTGCGCCTGGGTGGA
>JBAVGL010000480.1:0-16464 GCA_049684795.1 Chitinivibrionales bacterium
TGCCCGCGGGAGCGTGGTCGCTGGCGTTCCAGTATGGCGCAATTGCATATGCGTCGATTTTAACGCCCCATGGATTGCATATTGAGGTTTGAAGACATGCCATGTGGTATTGGCACATTTGATTGGAACCAGTGCCTTGACCCCAGCCGGCCTGCCCGGCCATGACTTTGACGACGCGCGGGCTGTTTGTTCCGAAAACTTTATTGAATTGATTCATTGTCCTGCACACAAAGTATACATACTCGGACCACCGGCAATCACCTCCGTTTCCAAAGCCATAGATGTTTTGTCCCTGCCATTGTAACGGATTAGCAAGCCCATTAATATTCCTCTGGGCATCGAGCCAGCCTGCCTGCGAAAAGCCGTCATTCCAACACTCATTCGAATACTCGATATATACCTTCAAATTGGAATTCAGATTATCCTTTATCAACATAGCCAATTGATAAGCGTAATCCGTGTCGGCCTGGTGTGGAACGCAAACCCACATATCCGCGTTTACCCGGTTACAAAGGTCGATCATCCATTCGTACGCGACGCCGTATCCGCTGTCGCCTTTTCCCGGGAGAGTGTCCCCGGAAAGGTAATGATTGGCCGTTTTAGGTATTCGTTGGCTCCATGTGGTGACATTGCTTCCGTTTATTTCCCCCCAGTCCATAAATCGAAGGCAATGGGCCTTTACCTGTTGAAGCTCGGAGATGAATGTCGAATTCCACGGATTGGTCGTGGTGGACCAGTTTACATTTGTCGCGAAATAATTATACTCAGGTTGAGCGCCGCCCGCCGCGGAACCCCACCCGATGTCCTGGAAATTAAAGCCCACGGACATCTGCGCGCCGATTTCAATGGGAAGGAAAACCGCGGCCGTGATAAAAAGAACCGCCAAAGAGTATGACTTGTTTTGTTGCTCTGTCACTTTCTTCATTGATCGCCTCCGTGGATAAAAACCCTGGCTAACCATATACAGGAGTATATACGTTCCGACGCATTATTGTCAAAAATTATCTTGAAAATTGGTAAGGCTTCGTAATTGCAGGGGGCGTGGATCATAAGCTAAAATCCCCGCCGTTTGGTATAACATTTGCTTCTTTCCTATTGAAGAGAGGGATTATGGCTTCAACGATATGGATCGGAAACATACAATTCGGCGCGATAACCGTCCCGGTAAAACTCCACACGGCCGTCAGCCAGAACCGCGTACAGTTCCACCTGTTGCATAAAACCGACAGGGTAAAACTCCGCCAGCAGATGATTTGCAAATTTGATAAAACCCCCGTGCCCGCCGACGAACAGGTAAAAGGGTTTCAGGTGGACGAACGAAAATACGTGCTCATGGACCCGGAAGAACTCGAACAAGCGGAGCCCGAATCCAGCAGGACCATCGATGTCCATGAATTCGTAAAGACCGGCGGGATCGACCCTGTTTTCATCGAACACATCTATTACCTTGAGCCCGATGCCGAGGCTAAAAGCTACGGAGCGCTTGCGGCCTCGCTTAACGATCTTGACGCGCTGGCTGTTTGTACATGGGTGATGAGAAAACGCGCGTATTTCGGCGCTATATCATCAACGGGAAAGGCCCTCAGGCTAAACGTATTACGGTATACTGATGAAATTGTTCAAGCGCAATCACTTGGCCTGGAGTCCTTTGAATTGTCCGAAAAAGAAGTGAGCATCGGGAGCGAATTGATAAACAAGCTTACGGTCAAATTTCAGCCGGAAAAATATGTCAACGAGCACCAGAAAAAGCTGTGGGAGATGATTGAGAAGAAAGCCCATGGTCAAAAAATCGCGCTATTGACTCCCAAACATCTTAAACCAACGGCGCCCGGCAAACTGCTGGAAGCGCTTGAGAAAAGCTTGAAGGCCGCATGATGACAAAAACATCTAAAGCAAAAGCCGCGAACGACGCGGCGAAAAAAGGCGAATCCGCTCCGCAAGAACCGGCCTTGCAGGGCATGTGGAGCGGCACGATTAGTTTCAGCCTCGTGGCCATTCCAGTTCGACTTGTCAAGTCAGTGGAACCAGGACGCGTTTCATTTCACCTGCTTCATAACAAGGATTACTCGCCCCTTGAGCGTAGGATGTTTTGCCCCGAGGAGGAAAAAATAGTGCCGCCCGATGAGATCGTCAGGGGCTACGAAATAGAACCGGGCAAGCATATCCTGGTGACCGGCGAGGAACTTGAATCCGTCTCGCCCGACAGGAGCCGCACTATTGAAATAACCGAGTTCATCGACATACGGGAAGTCGATCCCATCTATTACGACCATCCGTATTTCCTTGTTCCGCTGAAAGGAGGGGAGAAATCTTACAGCCTGCTTGCCGAGTCCATGCGCCGGACGAACAAGGCTGGTCTGGCTAAATTCGTGCTCGACGAAAGGGAATACGTCGTATTAATAGTGAGCCGGGACAACGCGCTGGCAATGAGCACACTCCACTATAGCGATGAAATACTGCCCATGGCCCCCGTGGCGGCCGAAGCCTCGGATGAGGAAATCAATATCGTCAAAAAAAGCATTAAGGCGAGGATGGCCGATTTTGCCCCGGAAAAATATTCGAACAACCGACGGCAAAAGCTTCTTGACATAGTAAACAAGAAGGTAAAGAAAAAAGCCGAGGTCGAAGCGCCGGAGGTTGAGGAAGAAGAGAAAGCGGAAGGCATGGCCGACTTGATGTCGGCCCTGGAAAAAAGCATGCGTACGGTGAAAAAGAGCGGACCGATAGAACATGGTAAGAATTAACGAACGGGAACTAACGCTCACGAATCTTGACAAAGACCTCTACCCTTCCTTTGGTTTTACCAAGGCACAGGTCCTCGAATATTACGGCGCCATCGCCCCGTTCATGCTGCCGTTTCTCAAGGACCGCGCCCTCACATTGAAGCGCTATCCCCAGGGCGTTGGCCGGGATTTCTTTTTCGAAAAGCGCTGCCCCCGGTTTCGCCCCGACTGGCTTGAAACGGCCGAAGTCCCTTACGGCGACGATAAAAAGATAAACTATTGCATGGCGAACAACGTCGAGACCCTTATCTGGGTGGCGAACCTCGCGTCGATCGAGCTCCATGTTCCCCTTGCAAAGGCCGATTTTCCAAACAATCCCGATTCGGTTGTTTTTGACCTGGACCCCGGCGAGGGCGCCGATGCGCTTGACTGCGCAAGAGTCGCGCTCATGGTTAAGGATCTTCTTTCCGGCCTCAAGCTCCAAAGCTTCGTAAAAACCTCGGGAAAAAAAGGCCTGCATGTTTTTGCGCCCGTGGACCCGAAAACAACGAAATTTGGGGACACCAAGAAGTTTTCAAGGGCGGTCGCGGAAATCATGCAGAAAAACTATCCCGATCTCGTCACGGCAAAAATGAATAAGGACCTTCGCAAAAAAAAGATTTTCATCAACTGGTCGCAGAACGACGCTTCCAAGACCATGGTCTGCGTTTATTCCCTGCGCGCAATGGAAGCGCCGTCCGTTTCATTTCCTTTTTTCTGGAAGGAGCTTGATAAAGCGGCAAAAACGCACGACCCCGGCGCATTCCGGATCCTTGCTTCCGAAGCCATGACGCGGGCTGAAAAAAACGGGGATTTTTACAAGGAACTATTGGACATGAAACAGAGGCTGCCCAACACATGAGCCTTAAGGAATACAAGCGAAAACGCGAATTAAAAAAGACCTCCGAGCCGGGGCTCGCGCCCGGGCAAAAAAGCAAGGGGCGCTTTCTTACGTTCGTGGTGCACAAGCACGCCGCGCGCAGGCTGCACTACGACCTGCGGCTCGAAATGGACGGCGTGCTCAAGAGCTTTGCCGTGCCCAAGGGCCCGTCTCTTGACCCGTCGATAAAAAGGCTTGCCATTCGCGTCGAGGACCATCCGTTCGCCTACAAGGATTTCGAGGGTGCCATCCCCAAGGCCAATTACGGCGCGGGAAGCGTTATAATCTGGGACAAGGGCTTTTACGGCCCGCTCATTTCACAAAGCAAAAAAGCGGACGAGAAAGCGCTTCAAGCGGGCCTTGAAAAAGGCGATTTGAAATTCATTTTAGCCGGAGCCAAACTCAAGGGCGAGTTTGCACTTGTCAAGACCGGGTGGGAAAAGAATTCCTGGCTTCTCTTGAAAAAGAAGGACCGTTATGTCTCAACCGAAGACATTCTCAAACAAGACCGCTCGGTATTTTCCAGCAAAACTGTCGAGGAGCTTTCCAAAGAAGCAGAAAGCGCGGCCGCTAAACAAAACACTCCCGCGCGTGCCGTCCAAAAATCACCCGCGAAGATTGTCGCAAACGCGCCCGTAAGACCTTTGCCGCGTCCCTTGGAGCCAATGCTGCCGGTAGCGATAAAAAAGCCGTTTAACCATGCGGACTGGATATTCGAAGTCAAGTGGGACGGGTACAGGGCAATCGCCGAGCTTGACGGTAAAAATGCCACGCTGTATTCCCGCAACGGGCTTTCGCTTGCAAAAAAATTCCCGCCCATCGTGGAATCACTGAAAAAGTTCGGGCTTACGGCGGTGCTTGACGGGGAAATCGTGGTCGCGGACAACAGCGGCGTACCCGACTTCCAGAAGCTCCAACATTACAAAATATCAACCAGCGGCCATTTACTTTATTATGTCTTTGATATTTTAGCCTACCAGGGCCGCAACCTGCTAAACCTGTCGCTCATGCAACGAAAGGAACTTTTAAAGACCATACTTCCCCAAAACGAACGCATAAAATATTCGGAGCACATCCGGAAAGACGGCGTTTCTTTTTTCAGCGCGGCCAGGCAAAAAGGTTTGGAGGGCATCATTGCCAAGCATTCCATGAGCGTATACAAGCCCGGAACCAGAAACGACCAATGGCTGAAAATAAAGAACCGAATAACCCTTGACTGCGTCATAGCGGGATTTACCGGGCCGCGCGGGGCGAGGAAATATATGGGCAGCCTGGTGCTTGGCGCATACGAAAACGGCAAGCTCGTTTACGTCGGCCATTCGGGGGGAGGTTTCGGCGCTGAAAACCTCAAAACAATGTACGAAAAGCTTAGGCCCCTGGCGCGGAAAACCTGCCCGTTTGAACCGGCGCCTCCAGACGACCCTCCGGCCACTTGGGTAAAGCCGCTGCTTGTCTGCGAGGTGGCCTTTACAGGCTGGACAGCCGACGCGGTCATGCGCCAGCCGGAATTTCTACGGCTGCGCGACGATAAAACCCCGGAGGAAGCCGTATTACTTAGGAATTTATAAGTGCGCACCCTGAGGTTCTCGAAGGGTGCATTAACAGGGGAGAAGAGCCATGAAAATATTTACCGGAACCAGCGGTTTCGGCTACAAGGAATGGAAAGGGAATTTCTATCCCGAAAAGATTTCCGCCCCGAAAATGCTTCCCTACTATTCAAGCCGTCTTGAAACGGTCGAGATCAACAATACCTTTTACCGCATGCCCACGGCGACCGTGGTGAGTTCCTGGGCCGAGGAAGTGCCCGCGGGATTTTTGTTCGCGATAAAGGCCCCTCAAATCATCACGCATATAAAGCGGCTGCATGGCGTGGGCGAAGAAACCCGGTTTTTCCTGGGGTCGATTTCGGTCCTTGAGGCAAAGCTCGGCTGCGTATTGTTTCAGTTTCCCGCCGGTTTCCATGCCGACGTCAAGCTGCTTGAAGCTTTTTTGGACCATATACCGCCCAAGGTCCCCTGCGCGTTCGATTTCAGGAGCGCGTCATGGTTCAATTCAACCACCTTCGACCTGTTAAGCAAAAGGAAATTTTGCCTCGGCATGGAGGACACCGACGAAAAGCCCATACAGGAAATCATCAGTACAGCGCCGTGGGGTTATTTCCGTATGCGCCGCGCGGATTATACCGATTCCGCGCTTAAAGAATGGGCGGAAAAGTTACTCGCGCAGAAGTGGGATAAAGCGTTCGTCTTTTTCAAGCATGAGGACGACGCGGCGGCCAGGGGCCCGCAACTCGCCGTGAGCTTTAGTAAACTGGTGGGTCGGGCTGACTGAAGAAACCCGTTGTGTGCAAATTCACAATGCGGTCTGAGTTCATTACATTAAAAAGCCGTCTTGATTTTGTCAAGACGGCTTACAACCAAACCCCATAGAAAAATGTAACTAGTTAAAAATTCTAATCCTCGTCTTTTAAAAACAGCCTTACTTTGCAGCAGGAGCAGCGGCAGGAGCAGCAGCCGGCTCAGCAGCAGGAGCAGCAGCAGGAGCGGCCGCAGGAGCTTCCATGGCAGCGGCTTTCTCGCCTTTTTTCTTTCCGGCTTTTGCAGCAGCGGCAACGGCAATATGGGTGGCAACTTTCTTGCCATCCGCCATTTTGCAGGTGATCGTTACGTTATCATCAGCCTTAATATCGCCAAGGGTAATTTCTTTCTTGCCCTGGGTGATCTTCGCGCCGGCCTCAACACTCAGAGTGTCTTCGGCTTTTTTCACTTTTACAATAATCGTGTTGGCAATAGCGTCGACGGACACAACCTTGCCCATGACTTTCTTAACGGCCTCTTTTTTCATGGCTTTTTCGGCTTTGGGAGCAGCGGCGGGAGCAGCGGCTTCCTGGGCAAAGAGAAAAGCAGTAGCGGAAAGAACGACAACCAACATACGTGCGAGCTTCATACAAGAACTCCTTTGATAATAGGGTTTGAAGGTTTGGTTTATGGGGTTTGCATTCATAGCTTAACAGCCTAATTAAAAGCAAATATCAGGCCTTATTATTTTGACAGGTCATTAAATGATATAACATATTGATTTTAATATGATTAAAATTGATAAGCATTTAATAGGGAATTAAGCTGAAACCATATCCTTACCCCAAATGGTATATGCTCAATATCCCAAAACGTTAATCACCCTTCAGGCCGAATTTTTCCGCCCTATATTGAAAAGTTCGATAGGTCATTCCTAGAAGTTTTGCCGCATCGGCCATTACGCCATTTGATTTGTTCAGCGCTTGCAAAATTAGACTACGCTCCAATTCTTCGAAAACGACGCCTTCTTTGGGGAGTTCCCAGAGCGGCAATGCGCAGGGAACTTCCGAGGTTCTTTTCAATTCAACGGGAAGATCATCGACCGTAATGACGTCGTTGCTTGATAGAACGGTTATCCGCTCCATGACGGCTTCCAGTTCCCGTACATTACCCAGCCAGTTATAGCTTGTCAAAAGCCGTAAGGCCTGCGGTTCGACCGTTTTGGGCCTGCCCGAACGGTTGATGAAATAGTTGATAAGCGCCTTGATGTCTTCGTTGCGTTCTCGGAGCGGCGGAATGGTAATGGGGATGATGTTAAGACGATAAAAAAGATCATCGCGGAACGTACCTTGTTTTATGGCCTCTTCGAGGTTTTTGTTCGTCGCGGATATTATTCTAATGTCAACAGGGATGCTTTTTGTTCCGCCCACGCGCCTGATCTCTTTTTCCTGCAGCACGCGCAGAAGCTTGGCCTGGGTGGAGAGCGACATGTCGGCCACTTCATCCAGAAACAAGGTACTGCCGGAGGCCGATTCAATGAGCCCGATTCTTCGCGACTGCGCACCGGTAAAGGCCCCTTTTTCGTAGCCGAAGAGCTCCGATTCGAGCAGGGTTTCGGGGAAGGCCGCGCAATTGATGCTTTGCATCGGTTTGTGGCCGCGCTTGCTCTGGTAGTGGATGAGCCGCGCGATACGTTCCTTGCCAGTGCCGGATTCGCCCCGCACCAGCACTGTAGAGTCGCTTGCGGCGACTTTTGAAACTATATCGAGTACGGCGTGCATGGGCGCCGATTCGGCAATAAGCCCCGAGGTCAGCTGCCGCGTCAGTTCCATTCTCAACTGGATCCCATCGACCCGCAGCCCGTACTTTTCGGCGGCGCGCTCGACCACCATCAGGAGTTCCTCGCGTTCCAGCGGTTTATTGAGATAATCATAGGCGCCGCTTCGCATGGCCTTGACCGCGGTTTCCACGGTGCCGAAAGCGGTAATGACAACGACTTCGGGCGGCAACTGAGATTTGGACACTTCTTCAACCAGAATAAGCCCGCTTTTGCCGGGCATTTTGAGGTCGGTCAAAACCACTTCGGGCCGGTTTTCGGCGATTTGGTGCAATGCGTCATCAACCGAGGGGGCCTCGTAAACAAGGTGGCCGACGGATTTAAGGATGCTTGCCACTATTTTCCTTTGACCGGCTTCATCGTCGACGACAAGGACATTAGCCATTATTCATACCTCAACGGGCAAAGTTATTTCAAATTGGGCGCCGCCATCAGGGTGATTGGACGCCTTGATTGTTCCTCTATGTTCTTCCACGATCCGTCGCGCCAGCGCCAGTCCCAGGCCGGTCCCTCCGGGCCGGTTTGTAAAATAAGCATCGAATATCCGTTCGAGGTTCTCCGGAGGAATACCGGGGCCGGTATCGCGGATACTTATTGAAAGGCTCCGAGCAGGGTCTTTTTTTTCGATGGTAATGATGATTCTGCCTTTTCGGGACAACGCTTCTATGGCATTAAGCAGCAGATTCAGGACCACGAGACGCATCTGTTCCAGATCGGCAACCAGCATTTCGTCCTGCGGCCCATCGATTGAAAAAGAAATCGATTTCGCGATCAATTGCTGTTTGACAAGCATCTGGACCTGGTCGAACAGTTCCCGTAATGAAAATTTTATTTTTTTTAGTTTTGAAGGCCTTCCTATCGTCAAGAACTCGGCGACCATTTTGTTAAGGTGCTGCACCTCGGCCTTGAGCGCGGCTATCAGTTCATTGTACGTTATCAGTTTTTCATTGTCTTCGGGTTTAAATTCATGGCCCAAATGGTCGGCGGTGAGATTGATTAGATTAAGCGGGTTGCGAATTTCATGGGCCAGATTCGACGCCATTTCCGCGAGAATGGCCCGTCGCTCAAACACACGGAGCTTGTCTTCGAGCTCTTTCTGGACCGAGAGCTTCTGGGTCATGGTGTTGAATGATTTTGTCAACCGCGCGACTTCATCGGCCTGGTTGGAGTTGCTGTCTTTGAGCTGGACCGTTAGGTCTCCGGACGCCACCCGTTCGGCGGCCACGCTCAACATGTGCAACGGCTTGTTGATAAGCCACAGCGCTATGAAGGCGGCGCAGAAGGAGAAAAGGAGCGCCGCCGAAGCGATGAATATGTTTTTTACCTGGAGCTGCTGAAGCAGGTACCGGTAGTCGTTGACTACAAGAGAAGTCTGCACCAGCCCGATTATTTTATTGTCCCGTTTTATGGGAATCCGGACATCATAACGGTTATGACGGCCGGCGGAGTCTTCTATGCCGAACTGTTCCTGGACAATGACCTCTTTGCCGTCCAGCTCCCTGTGCTGCCCTACCTTCTTGGGGTTGCTGCTGGCCACGATCTGGCGGCTGCTGCTGACAATTGACACTTCACGCACCGCCTTATTGCCCTTGAGTTCCTGGATAAATTTTTCGAGTTCGTCCCGGTCGGGGCCTTTCTGCGCCGAAAGTTTCTGGTTTGATACATGGACCGTATGCACGATGTTCCCGATGTCGGTTTCCACCTGGGCAATGATACGGCGTTCGGAACGGATGGTAAAAAACAGCATGAGGCCCACGCCGATAATGAAGAACAGGACAAAAACCAAAAGTAATTTGGTTTGAAAACGCATCAGCTTTTAAACCTTTGCAATGTGCGGAAATACTTTTTCGCTTGATTCGACGGATAAGGGATGGTTATTTTTATTTCAAAGTTCTCTTATATAAATATAGAAAGTAATTCATGGGAACGCAAAATTTAAGCACTTCAATCTTCGCCGATGCCGGTGACGTGCGGGATTTTATCGCGCCTCTTCGGGCGGCCGGAAAAAAAATCGTCACCACGAACGGTTGTTTCGATATCATTCATGCCGGGCATGTCCAATACCTTAATGAGGCTGCGCTCCTTGGAGACGTCCTTGCTGTGGGAATTAACAGCGACGAGGTCGTTCGCGCGCTTAAAGGGCCGGACAGGCCCGTGCAAAATGAAAAAGACCGGCTGCTTGTGATAGGGGCCCTTCGCATGGTGGATTGCGCCTTTATTTTCAGGGAAAACGATCCCTGCGCTTTTTTAGAAATTCTCAGGCCCGATATTCATGTCAAGGGCGGCGATTATAACCGGAACATACCTGAAAAAGAAGTCGTGGAACGATATGGCGGAAATATCATAATAGTTTCCTATTTGCCGGGCCATTCCACATCATCGCTGTTGAGAAAGATCCGCAAAGAAACGTAAGTATCAGTCGCGATTGAACTTTTATTGTTTTTATGATATTCTTAAATAATGATTTGTCGATCGCCAGGTTTTTTTAATTTCTTCAATTTTTACCGGGAGAAAAACGCATGGCCGGACAAAAGGACGTTTTGGCGCAGGTATACGAAAACAAACTCAAGGGCAACCCCCGATCGCTTGTGTTTTCAAGGCTTGCGGACAGCTATCGAAAAAGCGGTGACATTCAGCAGGCGGTCGAGGTCTGTTCGCTTGGGCTTAAAAACCATCCTCGTTCGACAACGGGCCGCATCATATTGGGAAGATGTTATCTGGAACAGGAAAAATTCAAGGAAGCCATCGGGGAATTTATCCGGGTAATTGAGGCCGACCATCGCAATCAGATGGCCCTTAAAATGCTTGCGGATGTATATGCCCGCCAGGGGCTGAAGGAAAAAGCCGGCGATGTATATTCCTTTCTTCGCGCCATGGATCCGGAAAACCGTTCGATCGTTAACCTGTGCGCGAATTTTATCGGGACGGGCCAGACTGATATCTTTCAAATCCTCGGCCTTGCGCCGTCAGGACCTCCGTCCATTTCCAAAACGGACGGTAATCAAGAAGTTCAACGGGACATTCCCGAGGACTTCGACAAAACAATGCCGTTGCGGATGGTGACTGATGAAACGTTGCCTCAAGACGCCGGGCCGTTCGCGAAAACCATGCAATTTGACGCGGAGGAACTTAAGGCGGCGCCTTCGGACCAGGAATTTCAGGTTGAAGAAGTTACCAGCGATATCGCACAAAATCTTGGAGATACGGTCACCGGCGATGATATCAGCTCTCGAATGTCAATGATGTTCGAAGACGAAGAAAAGACCATTCACAGCGACCTTCCTCAAGAGGCCCCCGCGGCCATGATGGACGGTACGGAAGTCAGCGAGGAAGTCACCGAGGAAGTCACCGAACAAATGCCTTTAGCGGCCCTTGAGGCGACGGCCGGCCCGGATCTGTCAACGGGGCTCGGTACCGAGATTTCGGGCGGAGATATCTCCTCGCGTATTGAGCAATTATTTGGTGACCAATTGCAGGAGGAAGCGCCCGTTTCGGCGCCGGAATATTCGCAAATCTTTGATTCCATCCCCGAAAACAGCGGACGACCCGAGGCGCCGACCCAGCAGCAATCCGGCGTGGTCGATACGGTTCCTGACGCCGCTCGGGAAGAGCTCGCGGTCGTGGAGAATAATCATGAGGCGACGGACGTTTCCGGTGAAGACGTCGTGAACAGGATGTCACAACTGTTTGAAATCCCCGGCGAGGCAATGGAACGGGACAAAAGCCATCTTCCACAGGAACCGGCGCCCGAAGAAGATTTCGATAAAACCATTCGATTTGATGCCGTTCCAGATGAGGAACCTCCGATGGATGCCGCTTCATCAATTACTGACGAGGGCACGGCAATTATGGAGGACGAAGCAATTTCCGGTGATGATGTAGCGGCGCGGTTGGAGACGATTTTTGACGAACAAGCTTCCGGAGACGTATCCGAGGATACGCCTTCGGATTCTGCTTCGGGCATTTCCCCGGACAGACCATCGAACCCGCCTGCGAGCGGAACGCCGATTCAGGGACCTCCCGAGCTTGATTCCGGTGAAATAGATCAAGACGTATTGTCCGGTGTTGTCGATGACGATATGCGACCCCCGGCGAATGAAGGCCCCGCCGTTGATGAGGTAATTGACATGTACGATACGGCCGCTATGCCGGACAATGAACAGACAATTGAAGAGGCCCGTGTTGTGGAGGAAGAAAAGAAAATTCCGCTTGAAGAACCGCCGCGGGAAGCGGAAGAAACGTACGGCGATACGTCGACCGGTGAGGAATCTCCGGAAATGTCCGGCGATGATATAGTAAATCGCCTGACCGAGATTTTTCCCGAAACTTTGCTTCAGGAAGACACGCTTTCCGTCATTGAATCCATCCCCGACGATGAAAAAGAGGATGAAGAAGTGAATGCCGGATTTTATACGATGTCCGGCGAAAACGCGCAGACGGCCGCCCAATCCGAAGAGACGCTTTTAGAAAAGCTGGATGATGTTGAAATCGAAGTCCCGATGAGTTCTTCCACGGAAGGCAATAGTGCCCTTGAAAAAGAAACAGTCGCGGGGCCACGGCGGGATTTGCCGGATGAAAATGGAACTTCGCCACATACTCAAAACGAAAGCGACCGGTTATATTCCATCCCCGATCATGTTCTTACTCCGACGCTGGCCGATATTTACTTTCAACAAGGCCAGCCGAACCTTGCCGTCCAAATATATTCCAGACTCCTGGAGCGCGATCCGGACAATGAAAAAATCGCCCGTCGTCTTGACGAGATAAAAAAATGCATTTCGGACGGCAGCGCGCCAGTGCCGCCGGAGGCCGCCGCTAAAGAAGCCCCAAAATCCGACCCAAAGCCGTCCCGGAGGCCGCACCCGAAAAAAACAAAGGATGGCGGTAAGCCGCTTGAAGGCGTGCGTATTAAAAAAGAAATAAAAAATAAAATTAAGAAAATAAATGACAAGCGAACATAGAGCGCGGCGCAACCGAAAAGAAAGACTCTCACGGGTAAAGAATATCCTCGGCCTGAAAAAATGCAGCCATATTCTCATTACCGACACCGTTGACGTTGAATATGTATGCGGTTTCCATGCATCGAACGCCTTTGTTCTTATTTCCCCGGATAAGAATATCCTCTTCAGTGATTTCAGATACCGGGAGGCCGCGCGCGCGTTTTGCCGCTCTCACGCGCAATGGCGTTTTGTTGAATCGAGGGAAAATAACTTTTCCATTTTTCAGGAATTCTGCCCCGTCGGAAGCGCTCTCGGGTTCCAATCGACCGGGCTTTCAGTCGACCTTTTTGACAAGCTCCGTCGGAGCTTGCCCAAAAGACGATTCGTGAAGCTTGCCGATTCAATCGTGAATGCGCTTGTCGCCAAGGAGGAATTTGAGATAGACTTAATGCTTGAGGCGGCACGGATCGGCGACAGCGCATTTGTCAGTACGCTTGAAATTTTAAGGCCCCGCGTAACGGAAAAAGAAGTGGCGCTTTTTTTGGAGCAGCAGTGCCGGAACGGAGGGTCTGAAAAGCCTTCCTTCGATACCATAGTGTTGTTCGGGGGCCGCAGCGCGCTTCCCCATGGTGAACCCTCGGACGAGAGATTGAAAAAAGGGGATTGGGTGCTCATTGATTTCGGCTGCACGGTGGATGGGTTTTCGTCGGACATGACGCGGACCGTTGTCGCGGGAAAGGCGAACGGTCGGCAGAAGGAGATATACGGCATTGTCCTGGAAGCCCAGCAAAAAGCGCGAGGTTGCGTGAAGGAAGGCGTTTCCGCCTGCGGGGTGGACAGGTGCGCGCGGGAAGAAATTGAAAAAGCCGGGTATGCGAAGTATTTCGGACATGCAACCGGCCACGGCGTGGGGCGCCGGATACACGAATCGCCACGCGTTTCACGCGATAATAAAGCCATTTTGCAAAGACGTACGGTCATCACCATCGAACCGGGAATTTATATCCCCCGGTTCGGCGGCGTGCGAATAGAAGATATGGTTGTCGTGCAACAGGGCGGTTCCCGTTTGCTTACCAACGCGCCACGTCATTTAATGGAGCTTGATATATGATCAATATAAATGCGCTGCTTAAGGCAATGATGGACAAGGGCGCCTCGGACATTCATCTGCGCGCCGGCACGCCCCCGGCGTTTCGCATCAACGGTTCACTTTTCCGCGCCCAAATGGAACAGGTTTCAATTGAAGATATCAATCAGATCCTCGTCACGCTTATGAGTGAGGAACAGTTCCGTGCCTTCGAGGAAAAACATGAATTTGATTTTGCAATCGGACTAAAAGGGGTCGGGCGGTTCCGGATAAATGCGTTTCGTCAACGCGGGACGGCCTCGCTTGCCATACGCTCAATCCGCACGAAGATCCCAGCGTTCAGCGAGCTGAATCTGCCGGTAGTGATCCTCGATATTGCCATGAAGAAACGGGGGCTTATTCTGGTGACCGGAACGACGGGGAGCGGAAAATCGACCCTGCTGGCGTCAATGATTGACCATATAAACAATAATGCCGCCGTCAATGTTATAACGATCGAAGACCCGATTGAGTATCTGTACCGCGACAATAAAAGCATTATAGCGCAGCGCGAGATCGGGTTGGATACATACCAGTTTGCAAATGCGCTTCGGGCGTCGTTTCGGCAGGATCCCGACGTTATCCTTATCGGCGAGATCCGCGACACCGATACCATGGAAACGGCCATGAGCGCGGCCGATACCGGGCATCTTGTCCTGAGCACCCTGCACACGATGAACGCCATGGAAACGGTATCGCGCATTATTTCTTTTTTCCCTCCGCACCAGCACCAGCAGATCAGGCTGGTGCTTTCCAACGTTCTGGTTGCCGTCATTTCATTGAGGCTTCTTCCTAAAAAAGACGGGAGCGGCCAGGTTCCCGCGGCGGAAATTATGATCAATAATGCGACCGTTGCCGAGTATCTGCACGATCCGGAAAAGTCGCACCTTATCTTGAGCGCGATAAGCGAAGGATACACCCAGTATGGGTCTCAGTCGTTTGATCAGTCGTTGCTCCAACTGCTGAAGGACGAAATGATCACGCTACAGGTCGCAAAGCAGAACGCAAGCAATCCCGATGATTTTGAACTTAAAGTAAGGGGCATAGAGGGGACATCGGACAGAAGATGGACAACGTGATTTGATATGTCATAGAATGGCTCGCTGAGCGAAGTCGCCTGCCTACCGAAGCGATAGCGCCTAAAGGCCTTATAAGCATGAAAAGTTTCATGGTGGAACGGCAGGCAGGAAGTGAGTAAATGCAAACAACAGTTCCCTTCGACTTCGCTCAGGGAACATGGGTAGTCACCAAACAAATTAGAGGTATAGAATGAAAAAGTTGTTTTTGTTATTGGTTTCAATTTTAGCATTTTGTTTTTCAGTCCAGGCCGACATAGTGGCGAGGATAACCCGGCTTGAAGGCGCGGTAAGCATACTGAGAAACGGTTCGACCGAATGGCGCTCGGCAAAGCCGTCAACACCGCTTGAAGCGGGCGACCAGGTGTATACCCATGAAGAAAGCTTCGCGGAACTGCAGTATTCGATCGGGACGGTCCTGCGCATGGACGAAAAGACCAAGATAACAATCGCGGCGTCTTCGGAGCAGACGATAAAGACAAGAAATGGCCTTGGGGACGTATGGGTCAACATGAAAAAACTTCTTAGCAAGGGAAAAGAGTTCGAGGTGTCCACGCCGACCGCGGTCGCGGCCATACGTGGAACGGTGTTTCAGATGTCAAGTAAAGCGGATTCAACCGCTTCGGTAAGCGTGTATAACGGGAAGGTCGCGGTTGGACCTTCGGATGAATTGAAGAAAAAAATTGAACAGGCAAAACCGGTCAAGCATGTCGAACAGCCGGTCGAGGTCCCCGGTCCGGAGGAAATTCCCGGGCCCTTCGAGGTTCCCTTGGAACAATGGCGTGACATCGTGGCTGGCCAGAAAATATCAGTCCGCGTTGACGGCAAGTTTGCCCAGGAAAAGTTCGATATGAAAGCCGCCGCTGAAGAGAAGTTCGTGAAGAAAAATATGGATCTGGACAAGGAATTAGTGAAGGAGAAATGATTCAGCCACATACTCCCCGAAAGCGACCTTCCAGTCGCGCATGATATTAATGCCCAGTTGTTTTAATCGCTGGTTTTCCAAGACGCTGTAAGCGGGTCGCGGCGCGGGCAGGACAAAATCTTTTGACGTACATGGTTCAAGAGGCACATCGATGGCGTAGGTTTTCAGTATTTCCCTGGCAAACTCATATCGGGAGCAGAAACCTTCATTGGTGCAGTGAAAAGTTCCGCGATGGTCGG
This sequence comes from Chitinivibrionales bacterium, assembly GCA_049684795.1. Classification (GTDB taxonomy): domain Bacteria; phylum Fibrobacterota; class Chitinivibrionia; order Chitinivibrionales; family FEN-1185; genus JBAVGL01. Next base: position 16,083 of record JBAVGL010000480.1, read on the forward strand.
TGGTCAGCAGCTTGAGGGTTTGCCTGCAAACATCCACGGTATAAGTTGGAGTGCCCACTTCGTCGGTAACGACTTTGAGGGGTTTGCCGGTGCCCTGCATTTGAAGCGCGCGGTCCCTGATTTTTTTAATAAAATGCTGTCCGTGGACCCCATAAAGCCACGCTACCCTTAAGATAATATGATCGGGGAGCATTTGCGCCAGGCGCCGGTCTCCATCGAGTTTTGATTTGCCGTAGACGCTTTGAGGATTGGCACCGTCGCTTTCCACATAGGGCCTGTTTTTCGTGCCGTCAAACACATAATCGGTGCTGAAATGCACGACACGTGCATTGATTGCACGGGCGGCGCGGGCGATATGGGCGATTCCATTGCTGTTGACGGC
>JBAVGL010000481.1:0-1815 GCA_049684795.1 Chitinivibrionales bacterium
CTGATGGTCTGATTTCCGAGATGAATAGTATAATATTGTCGAAGAGAAATGAAGCTCTTGCGAAAGGGACCGGAGCTATTTTCAGTAAAGATTTGACGGGGGGAAGCGCTCAGGAGAAAAATCAGTAAATTCTACGACCTGGGTTCCCCTCTATATCTGGAGGTTTACGGAAGTCATATCCATGATGGATATTATATCACCGGAACAGAGGGTAAGCAGGAAGCCCAGGAGAACTTAACCAAGCTCCTCATCGAAAAAGCCAGGATAAAAAAGGGAGCAAAAATCCTGGATATGGGGTGTGGAGTTGGTGGTAGTTCTATTTGGCTGGCAGAAAAACTTAGCGCAACGACGGTCGGAATTACGATTAGTCCTATACAACTTGAGATTGCACAAAGACTGGCTAAAGAAAATGGGGTTGACTCTTCATTCCTTTTAATGAATGCCGAGGAAATGCGTTTCGAAGAGACATTCGATGTAATTTGGTTATTGGCTGCCGCAACTCATTTCAAAGATCAAGCTAAATTTATCAAACTAGCGACTAAATCCCTAAATAAAGGCGGAAAATTTATTATTTTTGATTGGATGCTAGACGAACATGTCTTAGACCCTCTAAACGACAAGTACGTCAAACCGGTTGCGGAGAAAATGCTTCTATCCAGTCTGTATCCTTTAAATACTTACCTAAATTGGTTTATAAGTGATGGTTATCGAATTGTTTATACAGAAGATGTTACGGACCATACGATTAAAACTTGGGATGATGCACTATCTATTATCAAAGAGCCTTCGGTTTTAAGGCTCGCATCTCGAATTACAAAAGAAGAAGTTAAAGAGATATTCAGATTCTTTAAAAGTATTAGTGCAATGAAAACTGCCATGAAGAAAAATAAATTGAAAGCCGGTATCGTTATTGCCGAAAAACTTTGATTAAGATTTTTTGGGTTTAACTCCCGAAATAAACATCCACCCAAAACGTGACTTAATTTGGAAATTATCCACCTGAAACTTACGAACGGTCGCCTTAATTTCACAAGGTGTATAAGCTGCCCAAAAAGAACCGACAGCCCCGTTAATATTTCTGATTGCTTTAGGCGCAAAGACAGCTTGTCCGATTTTTAGAGCCCAATAAAAATAAACCGGAGAATCTCTCGTTAAGTCAAAAATCAGAAACTCGCCGCCCGGTTTCAGCGTTCGGAAAATTTCATCAAAAACCGCTTGGGCATTTTGCCAATGATGGAGGGAAAGGGAACTGACTATACAATCGACCGAGTTGTTGGGAAATGGCATTTTTAGAGCATCTGCGTTAATAAATTCCAATTCAGGATATAAATCGGGCAGCCATGTTCGCTTGGCATTTTCTAAAGTCAAGTTGTTGATATCTAAACCGACGACTTTAGAATCTGGAAACTTTTGGCTAATTTTAGCGGCAAGGAAACCAGGCCCGCTGCCGATGTCTATCAGCCACCCTTTCGGTCCAATTTTAGCTAAAGATTTCAACACGATGAAACGCTCAAAAATAAAAATGGGCCATCGGCTGGCGCGATAATAAGCTTGCAATGCTGCGGAATCCTCTGCGCCTTCCCGGTCCGGCTCACGGGGAATTTTCATTGGACGGCTGACCAATACGATAATTATCGACAAAACGATAGCGAAAAAAATAATTATGCCTACCAACACAGCTAATCCCTCATTTCACAGAATATCTCCGGCTAATCTCTTGATTTTATCTACCCAAAAATTGACCGAGAACCAGCAAGATCGGATATGCTACCCCGGTTAAAACGAAGAAGCCGGCCCACTTCCTGAAGTTTTTCC
>JBAVGL010000482.1:0-24386 GCA_049684795.1 Chitinivibrionales bacterium
CCGCCCCGGCAATAAAACAGGCGGCAAGGCCCAGCGGCATTTTATCGGACTGCTCATGGAACGGGTTGTTTGATAGAAATTTATGCATGTCCCATGCAATAAACGGAAATAATAACAGGCAGAATACCATTAGTAAAGTTATGGCGAAGGCCGCCGTCCTGCCGATCTTTCTAAAGTCCAGCCACCGGACCAGGTATAACGCGCACGGGACGATAAACACCGTCCGTATTGCCATAAGGCAACCAAGAATGGCCCCGCAAAGGATCATGGTTTTGACGGTCTGTCTGCCCCGATACTGCTCTAAAATAATCATGCAGAGAATAGCAAGAACCGCATTGCCGCCGATTTCACTCCTGACAAATATCTCCCAGAGAAAACCAATCGAAAGGGAAAAAAGAAGAAACGCCGGAACGCGCTTGTCCGCTTTCAAGACCATGGCGCAAACAAGTCCGAACAAAAGCAGCGTAGCGGCCTGAAAGTACCCGACATCGCCCATGAAATAAAACGGCAGGGTAATTAGAAAAAGCCCAGGAAGCCCGGAAACGATCCCGCCGAGGTGGGTGCGTGCCTCATACGGGTATTCTCCACGCAGGATTTTTTTGTCCCACGACGTTATCGCCGACCACCGGTCCACTTTTATGCTTTCGGGTTTGATTGACGCGTCCACCAGAATATTAAAAACAATGCTGCAAAAAACCAGCGCAATAAAAAAAACTGCCGACGCCCGCCGGCCCAATTTATTGAAAATTACGGGACCCGCAAATAACAATACCATACAGCCGATCAACATTATAATGGCCAGAACATACGCATGAGACCCGATATACCGGACACCGTATTTAATCATAAAGAGTGTGTTTATAATGACAAGCAGTATAAAGGGCAGGGGTCGGAAGGTGATACGCATTGAATTTCCCGCACCACTATTCAAACACGTTAAGGATTCGTGTTTTCTTTTTTAAAGATAAATATATTTTTCCATGATAGCAAGGTATTTGAAACATCTTTTCTATAAAGCCCCGTTGTATCTTTTCTTCCGGCAATATTGAACCCTGCCGCAGGAAGGCTGCGAAGGCCGTGAAAGGAATTCACCATGGGACCCGATGAACTCCGGACATTCTTAAAAGAGCAAGTCGAGCTTTTTAGAGACTTCCCCGACAATCGTCTGAGGGAGCTTATTGAAGGCTCCCGGGTGACCACGTTCGAAGGCAATGAAGCGGTTGTTGAGTTCGGCGAAGAGGGACGGTTTATGGGCGTCCTGCTGTCCGGCCAGGCCGAGGCTGCCGTCACTGACAATACGGGAAACAAGGTACGGATTTCGCTCCTTGAAGCGGGAAGCATCTTCGGCGAAATGTCCCTGATGACCGGCAACCTGACGATCGCCAACATCATCGGCATTACGCGGTGCGAGGCGCTCATGATACCGCAGCAGCTTTTTTCAACCGTCCTGATAACGCACCCGCCCGCCATCCGCTATCTCTCCCGCATGATAACTGAACGCACCACCCAGTGGGCCACCACGCACAACCTGGCGGAAGAGGCATTGACAAAAAGCGATGACCCGTACGGCCTGAAACTCAAAACCGAACTGCCGGCAAAGTTCCTTATTATCAATTGCGGTTCGTCCTCGCTTAAATACGCGCTTTTCGACACCGGCAACGAAGCCGACGTCGTACGCGGCGCTATCGAGCGGATCGGCACCCCAAACGCCAGACATACCTATAGCAGCGCGGGAAAAGAAACCGCGGGTTCGGCCCCTCAAGGCGGCGGACACCGCGAAGCGTTCCAGTGCATGATGGAGGCGCTTGATTCAAAAGAAACGGGCTGCATCCACGGAGCGGAAGACGTCACCGCGGTGGGACACCGCGTCGTGCACGGCGGCGACAGGTTCAGCGCGCCATTGGTCATTACCGACGAGGTCATCGGCGAACTCGATGAAGTCTCGTCGCTGGCGCCGCTGCATAATCCCATAAACCTGCTCGGCATCCGGGAGGCCATGCGCCTGTTTCCTTCCGTGCCGCACGTAGCGGTATTCGACACCGGCTTTCACCATTCGCTCCCGCCATACGCCTATATGTACGGGCTCCCGTATGAACTTTACAAACAGCATAAAATCCGGCGCTACGGCTTTCACGGCACGTCGCACCTCTACGTGTCGCTGCGCGCGTCCGGCGCATACGTGGCGGCCATGCAGGGCCTCGACGTCGTGGCATTTACCGGCGGCATCGGCCAGGGCAGCGCGGGCGTGCGCAGTCTGGCTTGCCAGGGCCTGCGGTATATGGGCATCGAAATTGACGAGAAGAAAAACCGGAGCGTCGACGGGTTTTCCGGGGTCCACGACATCTCGCTGGACGCTTCCCGCGTCAGGGTCCTTGTCGTTCCCACCGACGAGGAACGGATGATCGCGCGCGAAACCATCCGGACCATTTCCACGGGCTACATTACCGATATTATCCGCACCCAGAAAAATACGCCCGTTCCCATCGAAGTGTCGGCCCACCATGTGCACCTGTCCGCCCGGCATGTTGAGGAGCTTTTCGGGCGCGGACATACGCTCACGCCCGCCCACGAGCTGTCGCAGCCGGGCCAGTTCGCCTGCACGGAAACCGTTGACCTTGTCGGGCCAAAGGGGAGGGTGGAACGGGTGCGGGTCTTGGGGCCGGTGCGCGGGGAAACGCAGGTCGAGATCGCCATGACCGAGCAGTTCAAGCTCGGCATCCATCCTCCGATACGGGAGTCGGGAGATCTGGAAAACACGCCGGGGATAACCATCGAGGGTCCGGCGGGGTCGGTGGTACTTGACAAGGGCGTCATCTGCGCCCTTCGTCATATCCACATGTCAACGGAGGACGCGCTTAAATTCGGACTGCGCAATAAATGCAAAGTCAGGGTGCGGGTCGAAGGCGAGCGGGAGCTGGTATTCGGCGACGTGCTCATACGGGTCGATCCGCATTTCCGGCTTTACATGCATATCGACACCGACGAGGCGAACGCCGCGAGCATCGCAACCGGCGCTATAGGCCATATCGAGGCGGTGCAGACGCGGGATTGAAATTAGAAAACCTGCAGCTTTACTGCAGCTTCCCTAAAAACCAAATAATCGTTGCAAAATCGAACCCAATGTCCTAAATGCATTATTATTTGGCACAAATACTATTTTAGTGTCTGTAGCTGACTTATCCCGCAGGGCTTTTTGCGTGGATAAGTCCTGCATATAGACACTTTATCCACCTTGTGGGTTAGTAAGCAGAACGCCAACAAAAGGAGATCAATGTATGGTAGCCAAAGACTTGCTCGACATTCTTTGCTGTCCCGAAACAAAGCAGGAGCTGACCCTCATCGAGGGCGAAATAATTGAAAAGATTAACCAGAAAATTCAGGCGGGAGCGCTCAAAAACCGCGGGGGCGAATATTTAAAGGAAAAAATCGATTTCGGCCTCCTGCGCGAAGACCGTAAATACATTTATCCTATTCGGGAAGACATTCCCATTATGCTTATCGACGAGGCAATTCCCTTCGAGGAATTTGATAAATAGAATTAGTAAGGGCACGGCGCGCCGTGCCCCTACGGTAGGAAAGATTTCTTCCTTCTCCTTAACTTCCTTTTCATTCGCTGCTGATAAAAATACAGAAACACGATCAGCACGGCGAGAGACAGGCCCTTCGTATAAACCTTTCCCCATTGGGCTTTTTGAGGCGTGAATTTGCGGCCCGTAAATATGACCGGCTGCAACGTGTCTTTGCACACGTCGAAAGCCATGAGGCCTATTTGATATGCCCCTGAGGAGTCGACCGTGATGGAGTCCCACGGAATGACCCATTCCGCATCCATTGAAGAATCAGGCGTGGCGCCTGCCTGGGCGACCCTGTAAAAGGTTTGATCGGACTTTGGCCCCATGCGTAAATCCATATTTTTATAGGAAGAAAGCTGGTGGGGCAAAAACCTGAATGTCCAATCCGGGCATTTTAAATGCCTGGCATCGGTTTTAAAATACCCGGCAAGTCCTTCCCTGGTATTTAGCGCATCCCATTGCCATAATGAATCGGCGCCCAATACCTTGGCGCTGTCTTTTCGCCATTCCAACAAAAATCCGTCCAACTGCACCATGCGACCGCTTTTGCCGATGGTATGGACTTCAACCGCAAACACTTCGGCAGCGAAGAATGAAAGAATAATTATGAAAAATTTCATGACTTATAATCCAATAAAGGTTGTTTAGCCTTTGTTAGAAATTCCGATAACCGCTCGTTGAGCGAAGTCGAAACGAGCTGTTACCTGTTGATTCGGGCACTTCGACTCCGCTCAGTGTCCGAATTCAGCCAATTCCAAAATTTTATTTCGCGCACCTGAACCCTATGCTCACCTCGCCGAAATTCGGCTCGAACCAGTGCCGGTTTTTTATCCTGAGCTGCCCAGCGGCGCTGTACCAGCCGCCGCCACGGATCACCCGGTACTGGCCCGCATCCGGCCCTTGCGGGTCCGCTGGTTCGCTTATGGAATAATAATCGGGTTGATAGTGGTCGCTTACCCATTCCCACACGTTTCCGGTCATGTCGTAGAGTCCCCATGGATTCGGATCAAAAGACCCTACGGATTTTGGTTTATTTTCCGAAGGCTGCGCGCAATGCGCCGCATCGGGCCGTTCGTTCCCCCACGCATAATCCATGTCGCGGGAGGCTAAGGCCGAATATTCCCACTGGGCCTCGCTCGGCAGTTTTTTTCCAACGCTTCGGCAATACTGCTGCGCCTGGAACCACGTAACGCACACCACGGGATAGCGCGCATTGCGCAGGTTTTGCGGCACCCGAACATTCTTGAAGTCCCGGCCCGTCCATGCCGCGCATGCCCCGTCATCATAATGGGCGGGCGAGCACGCCCCGCTTGTCACGCAAGAATCATATTGGGCCTTCGTGACTTCGTATTTATCAATTGCATATCGGGAAAGCGTAACGGTGTGCCGGGGTGACTCGTTGGGTTCGCCGTTTTCAGCGCCCATCTCAAACGCGCCTGCCGGGACCGCTTCCATCTGGGCGTAGTTCAAAGCCGGTCCGTAAAATATCGTGATGAGAAAAAAAACCGCACTTGTATAAAACCCGAATTTTGCCCTTGTGGCGGGGAAAACAACCAAACGCATGCCCATCATTGTGTCACCGGTCAACTGCTTCCAAGATCAGAATTGCAACCGCAAATGCCCCAAAGACACCCGCAACCACGTAATTCCTGATCTTTTTTTTACGGGCCTCTTTGTCCTTTTCCGCTTTTTCAAACGCGGCAACCGAGTCAAGATACGCCGGAGTGAACGGAAGGTTAAATAACAGGGTATCGCATGCGCTTTCGACCACCGTAACATGCTTGTTCTGCGCAACGCGGTCCGCGATTTCAACCCGAACATCATAATCGCCCGGCTTAAGTTTCGAAATTTCGCATGGGGTTTTGCCGGCTTCTTTAGTGTCAATAAAACAGCGCGCGCCGGCGGGTTCACTTTTAATGAAAACACTTCCTGGTTTAACAAGAAAAACGGAAATCTCTTCCGTGGCCCGGGGCCTGACGACAACGCTTATTTTTTTCACGAAATAGCCTTTTTTCTTCACGAGGATCGTATGAGGGCCCGCCGCGACGCTGTCGAGGGAAAGCGGCGCAATCCCCTGCGTCGCGCTATCGACAACGACCTGCGCGCTATCGGGGCGCGAAACCACATGAAGTTTTCCAAAACCCGTTGCGGCTGTGTCCGATGCAAGCGTGTCTTTTTTTGCAACGGGCTTTACGCTATCGGCCTGTATGACCGCAGGTTTTTGAAGCGCCGCGTTTGGGGGCCGGGTCTGAGCGACTGAACTTAAGTGTAACAAACATGCAATCCATGCGGTTGCCGAAATTTTGACGAGTGTTTTCATAGTATTAAAAATACTATGCTGCAAATTAGAGGTGTTGAAATTCATGTGCATACAAGTATTTTAAATAAATTAAACGCATATTAAAGATTATACTAATGAACCAATTTAAACGACGCCTTATATCCAACTATCCAATTCCAGTCATTCTGTCATTTTTGCTAAACGCGTTTTCTCAGACCAGCGATACCACAAGCCCCCCTCTCCTGCCGATGCAGCAACCGGAAAAACCGCCCCCCTGGAGCATTTTTGCAAAAAATCCCCTTACGCCTGATACGGGGGCGTTAATATACCTGCCGATTGACACAAGCGCAACTTCAAAAACTGCCGCAACCGCGCCGGACACCGGCAAAAACAAGCTCACCGATACCGTGTATTACAGCGCCGAAGGCGGGTATATCGACTACGACGTGGAAAACAAAATAATGCACCTGATCGGCAACGCAATGGTAAAGTACCAAAAGGTGACCCTCTACGCCGACACCATTGTTTATCATATCGATGACGCCCTGCTTTCCGCCACGGGCAAGCCGCAGCTGGTCGAAACCGGCGACACGACCATCGGCGAGACCATGCTGTACAATATGAAAACCCGGCGCGGCCGCGTCAAGTACGCAAGCACGCACATGGACGACGCATATTTCAACGGGCGGCAGATCATAAAGTCGGACAAGAACGAACTCTATGTTGACCAGGGGGATTATACGACGTGCGCCTACCCGGACACGCCGCATTATTATTTTTCCGGCAAAAACATCAAGCTCATCCCCGACGATAAAATCATCAGCAGGCCGGTGGTCCTCTCAATCGGCGACGCTCCCGTGGGCTATCTGCCCTATTTGATTTTTCCGCTCAACAGGGACCGCAAAAGCGGCCTTCTGACCCCGAGTTACGGCGGCCACCCCGAATCCGGGGGCTACATCGACAACCTGGGCTACTACTGGGTCCCCAACGACTACGTGGACATGCTGGCGTATTTCAGGGTCCAGGATTTTCAACAGGTGGTCTTTAACGGGAGCACTAATTATAACGTCAAATACCTCCTCAACGGAGCAATCTCCGGCCGGTATACTTACGACGGCAATTTCGCCCAGCAAAGCCAGCAATGGTCTCTTGACTATTCGCATAACCAGAACATAACCCCCGACGGCAACCTTACCCTTTCGGGCAGGGGAAGCCTGGTCAGCAACAAGACCTTTTACCGGTACTTTTCCGAAGACTCCTCGGAGCTACTCAACCAGGTCGTGACGTCAAACCTGTCGCTTGCCAAGCGCTTCGAGGAAATCAACGCAAGCGCCAACATAAGCTGGGACCGCAGCCAGAACCTCCATACGGATGAAATCACCCAGAGCTTGCCCTCTTTGTCGTTTTCGCTTCCTTCACGGCCGCTGTTCCCCTATACTCCGCCGGAGGAAACCGGCAACAATCTTAAGCCCGATGAACCTCCATGGTACAGCAATATCACCTATTCCTATAATTTAAACGGCCTTCAACAACTTCATTCCCTTCCCGGAGACACCAGCAATTACCAGCGGAAAGCCATAACGCAGGGCCTCAACCTGTCCGCGCCGCTCAAGGTCTTGAAGTATTTCACCATAAGCCCGTATTTTAATTCCAATGTATCGACCTTCGATAGCTGGATGGACACGTCCGCCTACGATACGGTTCATGTGAGCGACACGACCTTCGATACCGTGTTCCGATCACAGATTTTGCCAACCGATACCTTTCCGCGTATCGATTCGTTCACCACGATCAACAATAAGTCGCTTTACGACACAAACATCGTGCGCATAACGGGAATCAACGTTCACGGAATTCCGCAATATAAGTCCCACAACCAATGGACAAGCGATTATTCCTGGAACACTGGGACAAATTTCTCAACGGTCCTCTATGGATTATACGCATTCAACTTTTTTAATTTTGCGGGCATACGCCACACGCTCACGCCCACCATCGGCTACAATTTCACGCCAAAGCATGATTTAGACAGAAGATATAATCCGATCGTGTCATACGACAGGCCGCATGACCAAAGCCAGAAAATAACGCTGTCGCTTGACAACCAGTTCCAGGGAAAGACTGTTTCACCTTCCGCGGTTGCCGGTGAAAAACCCAAGGAAAACAAATTCCAGATCCTGTCGCTGGGGCTTTCCACGGCCTATGATTTTGAGGCAAAAACGCGGAAATGGTCCGACCTGAATATCACCGGGTCAACCTCTTATGATATCATCCGGATCAGCGGCAGCGGCGATTTCTGGCTGTATGACCAGTTCGACAGGCTCAGCAAACCGCTGCTGCACACCTATAGCATGAGTTTGTCAACAAGCCAACTCACTGCCAAAGGGACGCTCTGGGAAGGCGACAAGATCGTATTGAACGGCATTTATCCAAAGAACGACCTTCTGTATCACAACGCGGGCCCTCAAACATGGCAGGTGAGCATCAGCCCGTCGTACTCTTTTTCCGAAACCAGGAACACGCCGTCGGACGCGTTCGTACCGACGAAAAATTACAGCCTCAGCACGTCGGCCTCAATGAACTTTACACGGATCTGGTCGGCATCATGGAGCAGTTACTACAATTTCGTCACGAACCAGATGGTCGGGCACAACTTTCACTTCGCCTGCGACCTTGAATGCTGGAACATGACTTTCGACTGGCAGCCGGGGGGATCGTACAATGCCGGGTACTACTTTAAAATCAATGTCAAGAAAATCCCGGAAATCTTCTGGGAACAGCGTGGGTAGCTATGTCTTGACACGATTATACACTTTCAAACTTCAGTCCGCAATTGACGCATCCCGTGCATATTTTGCCTTCATTTGAAAACTTAAACGCGCACCCGAACTCAGCAGCCCAGCCTGAGTATTCGGCAAAGCAGATGCGGTTGCCGATTTTTCCGGCCAAATGGGTCCGTTTTGATTGCACGAGTTTGTCGTACCATGGGCATTTGGAAATAATAATTTCAAACGAAGATTGCCCGCGGGTGGTCTTGAACTCAAACCCGTCAAAACCAAGTTTTGCCTCAAAACATTCCCGCAGCGCTTCCAGGCCTTTATCTTTTCCTGAAAAAGATTTCATTTTCCTCGCCTGGATTTTGGGCATGACCTGCCAGACCTTTTCGTCGATGTCCAGCGCCTTGTCGAACCCTTCGGTTTCCTCGACTTTCATAAACCACAGGCCGTCGACGGCGGCGTAGCTTTTACGTAGGTAATCGGCGATCTGGTCGGGGGTGAGGTTGAGCATGGGTTTGGTTCCTTGATAAGCGGATAAATAGATTATTAAACGCCAAGTTAGGCAAATACTAAACGCGAAGGAAATTCATTCCAAACACGACCGTCAAGAATTTTCCCATTTTTCTTTTTCCGGACTCCACCCCATTGTTTGAAAAAGAACGGAATTCCGGTGTCAATGCATTGATCCCGGATTTCGGTAATCCATTCCTTTTCAACAATCCTGGCTCCGGGGCCGGATTCTCCGCCCGCGATTACCCAATCAATGCCTTTGAGATTCAAAGTTCCAACGCTGCCAAGAAGTGGTTCAAAAGATATAAATTTATTTAATGCGTGGCTTTTTCGAAGGTGGTCAATACGAAAAACATAATCAGAGCTTTCGACCGTAACGCCCATCCAAATATTATCCGCCCAAGGAAGCATTTTGTCCAATTTGGTTAGCTGCTCGGCCCGTTTTGTGAGGATTTGGTACATGTGCCAACAGGCAAGGTTCATGGTATTAAAAATTTCCATGATGAAATCTTTGGGCGCCTGCGCGTGAAAAAGATCGCTCATTGAATTTACAAAAATCATCTGCGGCTTTTTCCAGTTTAGCGGAAGGCTGACAGTATGCGGGTGCACAGTGAGTTTGAAGCCGTTGCGGTAATTGGCCTGCCGCATGGCATGAAGACGTCGGGCCATACGTTCCGCATAGCAGTTCTTGCAGCCGGGGCTGATTTTCGAGCAACCGGTTATCGGATTCCAGGTGCTTTCGGTCCATTCGATGCGGGATTTTGTTGCCATAATTTATTTCCCCAGAATATATTCTGCGATACGTTTGGCGATTTTTCCGCCTCTTTCATTGCCTGCCGCAAAGCACAAATTGGTTTATCATTTTTGCCTGTGAGGGTTGCTCGATCGTCACGCTATCCTTTATTGCGCAATTGCCGCCCTATTTCACTTACCCACAATAGTCCGTTTGCTTAATAATCAAACCCTTTTCAAGCGTAAAAAAAGACGCTATCGTTAACTTTGCAATCCTTCCGGCGACAAAATTTCCTATTGTAACTGCCGCAGTACCTTGCCATGCCTGATCTAATACAACGAGATGGCAAAATCGCCTCGCCTCCCCTGCGGCGTACTCGGCTTTGGCAATTCAATCCATTCCAACTTTTTCGAATAACGGTTGTCCACCCATTCAAGCGTGCACTTATTAAGAAGTTCAATACAGCGGAAAAGCGCCCGCTTGTTTTGGGCGGAATTCGCCATACCTCCTTCTTGACTAAAATCAACGATTAAGAAAATATCAATCCGGCATTCGCTTAAAGCAAGAATAAAATCAGCAATTAATACACCCGTTTATAACCAAACCCATACAGGCAAATAGTACTCCCATAAAAGGGCCATTTGTTCCTTTGCTTTAACGCGCAATATCTGGTATTTTTAAGGTCTCATGAACATCATTGATTTTCACACACATATTTTCCCGGACACCCTCGCGCAACGCGCCATTGACGCTCTCAAGCAACACTCGCCGGAGTCCAGGGCCTTCACCGACGGCACGCTGGCCGGTCTTAAAGAATCCATGCGGCAAAGCGGCGTTACCCGCTCGGTCCTGCTTCCAATTGCCACCAAGCCCGCACAGGTAAGAACGATCAATGAGTCCTGCAAGGCCTTGATGTCCGACGACTGCGTGCCTTTCGGAACGCTCCACCCGGAATCAAAGGATTTTGAGGACGAAATCGACCTGCTAAAGTCTTTTCATGTTAAAGGGATTAAATTCCACCCGGAATACCAGGATTTCTATATCGATAATCCGCGTCTTTTCCCTATGTATGACGCGCTCCAATCTTCGGGGATGATCGTTGTTTTTCACGCGGGAAAAGACCCCGGGCCGTTCACCTGCGACCATGCGCTGCCGCCCGCGTTCGCGTCAATACACCGGAATTTTTCGCGGCTTACCATAGTTGCTTCGCACATGGGCGGATGGAAAGTCTGGGAAGACGTTGAAAAGAATATATTGGGGTCGACCATATATTTCGACACGGCAGCCGTTCGGGAATTCATGGCCCCGGAAGAATTCATCCGGCTCGCGCGAAAGCACGGCACGCACCGCGTTTTGTTCGGCACTGATTCGCCATGGTTCGATCAAGGCGCGGACACACGATGGATCGATTCCATGAAATTGACGCAAGAGGAAAAAGACCGGATTTTTTTTAAGAACGCCGAAATGCTGCTCGAAGGACACTATGGAACCACAGAAAAATAAAATTCAGATGGAACTTCTATCTGGTGACGAAGCGGTGGCGAGGGGCGCATGGGAAGCGGGCCTGCGGGTGGCCTGCGCGTATCCCGGAACGCCGTCAACCGAAATACTCGAAACAATCGCCGGGTTCGACGGCGTTGACGCCCAGTGGTCGGTCAACGAAAAAGTGGCATTTGAGGTGGCGCTGGGTTCTTCGATAGCGGGCGGCAGGAGCCTTTATGCGTCAAAGCACGTCGGCCTCAACGTTGCCATGGACCCGCTCATGACCGCCTCCTATACCGGTATCAATGCCGGCTTCGTGGCGGTCGTGTGCGACGATCCGGGCCTTGCGTCGTCGCAGAACGAGCAGGACACCCGCTGGGTCGGCATGTACGCGAAGCTCCCGGTCATCGAGCCCGCAAGCCCGGCCGAAGCGTATCTGTTCATCAAGGAAGCATTTGCAATAAGCGAACAATTCGACACCCCGGTGCTTTTCCGCATGACCACGCGCGTGGCGCACACGAAAGAGAACGTTGCGACGGGCCAGCGGGACCCGGTCGCGCTGCGGCCATTTGCCACCGACATTCCCAAATATGTCATGGTGCCGCGAAACGCCTATCGAAAACATATTATGATCGAACAACGCCTCGTGCAGCTTGCAAAGCTGTCGGAAAAAACCCCGCTTAACAGTGTCGAAAAGGGAAGCCCTAAGCTCGGGTTCATTACATCGGGCATTTCCTACCACTATCTCAAGGAAAATTATCCTGATGCGTCATACCTCAAGCTAGGCTTTACGTATCCTTTCTGTGATAAGAAGATCGCCCGCTTTGCGCAAAGCGTAAGGGACCTTGTGGTCGTGGAAGAGCTCGACCCGATCATCGAAGAGCATGTTAAAACGCTTGGCGTCAAGGCGCGGGCAAAGCATGCCACCTTCAGGATAGGCGAGCTTCTCCCCGAGCACATGCCGCTCATTTACAAAGGCGCATGTAAAAAAGAAGAGGTCTCGACCGCGCGCAAGCCGGTGCTGTGTCCGGGGTGTCCGCACCGTTTCGTGTTTTCCGTGCTTAAACGCAACAAGACGGTCGTGACCGGCGACATCGGTTGCTATACGCTTGCCGCCACCCCGCCGCTGTCCACGCTCCACACCTGCCTGTGCATGGGCTCCGCGATAACGCTTCACGAAGGGTTCAGGCGCATCATGCCCGGAGCAAAGGTTGTGGGCGTGCTCGGCGATTCAACCTTCGTGCATTCCGGCGTCACCGGACTCATCAACGCGGTTTATAACAAGATGACGGGGCTTATTATAATTCTCGACAATTCCACGACGGCAATGACCGGCGGCCAGAACCACCCGGCAACGGGCAAAACCATCCGCGACGAGGCCACGAAACAACTCTCTTTAGAGAACATCTGCACGGCATGCGGCGTTGACAATGTCGACGTGATCGACCCGAAGAACGTCAAACAGCTCGACACCCTGGTCAAGCAGCGTCTCGCCGAAAACGCCCTTTCCGTTATCGTGGCGCGGCGCCCGTGCAAACTCATCGACCGGGAGAAACTGCCCATGCCGGAGTACGACCGGGTCAAATGCAAGACATGCGGACTGTGTTTCAACCTCGATTGCCCTGCGCTTGTCAAAACGGATGACGGGTATGTGGAGATCAACGCCGCGTTGTGCGCGGGGTGTTACTTGTGCGCGGAAACCTGCCCCGCCGAAGCCCTTATCCCTTCCGTCAAAGGACCGTCGCTATGAACAAAAAAAAGCGGAAACATAAGCCCATTGAAATAATCCACAACGTTTTGTTCTGCGGCACCGGCGGCCAGGGCGTGCTCACGGCTGCGGAAATCTGCGCGCTTGCGGCCATGAATTCGGGGTATCATGTAAAAAAATCGGAAGTGCACGGCATGGCGCAGCGCGGCGGCTCGGTGGAATCGCACATCAGGTTCGGCGGCCGCATCTTCTCCCCGCTCATCCGGCCGTCGCAGGCGGACTATATCGTCTGCTTCCACGAAGGCGAGGGGAAACGCCTGAATTACTACCTGAAAAAGGGCGGCCTGTCGTTTCTCACGTTCATTAATGATGCACACTTTCAACCGGCGGACAAGCGGTTTTTCAATACCTATTACCTGGGCATTCTGAGCGCCTTTCTTCCCATGACCGAAGATGCCTGGCGCGTGGCGCTCACCCGACAGCTCAAGCGCGCGCTTGAGGAAAACGAGCAGGCGTTTGGCGCCGGCAGAAAAGCGGGACTGATTGCCAAGGAAAAACGGGACGAATAGAAAAATGCGTATTTCTTTCCTTGACAAGCGCACTGAAACCATGGACAGGCCGTCGCTCAAGCTCATGCAGCTTCGGCTTCTGCGGGAAACCGTGGACAGGGCGCTCCGGACACCTCTGTACAAAAAAAACCTCGAAAGCGCGGGGATATTCTCCGGACACGACATCAAGAGCCTTCTCGACGTCCGGCGCCTGCCGCTTACCACGAAAAACGACCTGAGGGACGCGTATCCGCGCAAGCACCTCGCCGTACCAATGGAAAGCGTTGTGCGCATCCACATGTCCAGCGGCACCACGGGCATCCCCACGGTCATTTACCACACGCAGGAGGACATCGACGACTGGACGCGCCTTGTGGCAAGGTCGGTGGTGTGCGCGGGCTGCGGCAGGGGGGACATTTTCCAGAACATGATGACCTATGGCCTCTTTACCGGCGGGCTCGGGCTCCATTACGGCGCGGAGAAGGCCGGCCTTACCGTGATCCCCGCAAGCTCCGGCAATACAAAACGCCAGCTCTGGCTCATGAAGGAATTCGGCACGACGGTCGTGCACGCGACGCCGAGCTACATGCTTCACCTGTATTCCGAGCTTGTCAAGGAAAGCGCCGACATCGCCGGCCTGTGTCTGAAAAAGGCATTCCTCGGCGCCGAGCCGTATTCCGAGAACACGCGTAAAAAGATCGAGGGGCTATTTAAAATTGATGCATACAATTCATACGGCCTCAGCGAAATGAACGGGCCCGGCGTGGCCTTCGAGTGCGTGTACAAATGCGGCATGCACGTGTGGGAAGACTCGTATATTGTCGAGGTGGTCGATCCCGACACGCTTGAACCGTGCAAAGACGGAGACGAAGGAGAGCTGGTTTTCACCACGCTCAAGCGCGCGGCCACGCCGCTGCTGCGGTATCGCACCCGCGATCTGTCGAAAATCTTCGATGATCCCTGCGCCTGCGGCCGGACGCACCGCCGCATCGACCGCATCAAGGCCCGCACCGACGACATGCTCATCATCAACGGCGTCAACGTGTTCCCGTCGCAGATCGAAGAGGCGCTCATGAAAATGCCGGAAATGGGGTCCAATTACCAGATCGTGGTGGACAAAAAGGAATCGCTCGACAGGGTCACCATTAAGACCGAATTGAATTCAGGCATTTTCAAGGACGATATGCGCGACCTTGAGGCGCTGCGAAAGCTCATTAAGGAAAACATCAAATCCGCGCTCCTCATCAGCCCCGTCATCGAACTCCACGAACCGGGCATGCTTCCGGTCTACGAAGGAAAAGCAAAACGGGTGTTCGACAACAGGCCCGCCCAGTAACCTCATTGAGTGAATATTTTCATTTAATCCTTGTTTACAATTTATTATATTTTCTCTTCTTTACATATTGAAGAAAACCATGCGCTTTCGTTAAATATCCTATCTATTCACCATTTTTTTAAAGGGAGGTTTTATGCGTTTTTTGTGTTCTATCGTATGTGTTCTTGCCTTTGGCATGGCCGTTTACGCCGCTGATACAACGTCAGCCGCTCCGGCCCCCGCACCGGCTCCCGCCGCTGAAACGCCCGCACCGGCGCCGAAACCGGCATCTGCCGCGGTAGCGCCCGCGCCTTTAATTACCTGGTCGGGCCTGGCAATGTATCGGTTGCGCATGGAAATAGTGTCGAATAATTTAAAAGCGGGAATCGACCAGGAGAATGCAAATTATTCAAATCAGATCGCCTATCATTTTGGCGCAAAGATCAAGCCCAACGACCAATTGACCATGGGGTTTGACATAGGCAACGATTGGTATGCGACTGAACTGGTGACCGGAATTCCCGGCAATTATTACACTAAAAGAGATCCCTACACGCCGTGGTTCGACTTGGCTTATGCGCAATGGGACCCCGGTTATTTACATTTAGCGGCCGGTATCATCCCCGTAAAAGGTTCGGCGCTTATGGACCTTTTGGGTGTTTCAATTCTTTATAATAAAAGCTACCATAATGCGGCCCACATTCCTTGGGGCGTTGTGACCAATTTCAGCCAGACCGCATTGCGCATAGGCGCGCCCATTTTAAAAGACGATTTCAAGCTGGGTGTTGACGTTTCCTCGGGCACCATTGAGTACCGCGCAATAGGCCTTGGCATTGACACCATGCTCTTCAACTCGGACGCCATGGAATTTCTTGTGGAAGTTCCGATGAGCGTGGCGGGACTTTCAATCAAGCCGCAATCGTTTTTAATCCCAAATCGAAGCTTCAATGCGGCCACTAAAAAGAGCGATATGGAATTCGGGGTAGGAATCGACCTCGGTTACAAAATTAGCGACCAATTCAATTTAAGGGCCGGTTTCGGATATGCCCACAATTCGAATAATAACTCATACAGAGGCGTTGGCGATACCGCCTTCGACCGCGCTGGCACGAATTCCAACATCGGGACCACGTTGGTTTTGGGGCCGGGCAAACTCGATGTCGACTTTAACCTGAGTACCGAAAAGAACACCAAGGACACAACGGTAAACGATCTTTATCCGTTCGCCGACTTTAAATACGGGTGGGCGGTCAATAAAAACTTCATTATTATGCCGAGATGTCGGTTCTTCATCACCCTGCCGCATGTTACTTTTAATACAGAATCCAGAATTCGGCCGGAGATTATTTTGGCAGGTTCGATTTAATTGAACCTGATCCGCTTGATATCACCGGTAGAGACGCAGCGACGCTGCGTCTCTACCGGTTCTACAATTTTCTTCTGTCAATAACAATCGGTTGTTTTTTCCCCAGTGATTCGGCCCGAAGCGTGTTTTCCTCCACGAAAATTATTTTCGGACATACTCCGAGCGAACTTTCGATGCGCTGGGCGATGTGTTTGCGGAGGTTTTCCATCGTCTTGATTTCGTCGATGAAGTCGCTGTCCGAAGAAACGGCCACGTCAATTTCCAGAGTATCGTCGTCGGCAGTTCTGTCAAGCACGACCCTGCACAGCGGGGAAAGTCCCGTAATACCCACCACGGTTTCGAAGATCTGTGTCGGAAAGATCTTCGCGCCCTGTACCATGATCATGTCGTCGGTGCGTCCCGCGACCCTGCTCATCCGCGCGAACGTCCTGCCGCACTCGCAAACTCCGGGCACAAGGCTTGCGCGGTCGCCGGTGCGGTAGCGGATGAGCGGGAAAGCCTCCTTGGTGATGGTCGTGAACACCAGTTCGCCTTCGCGGCCGTCCTCAACGGGCATGAGCGTGGCCGGATCGATGACCTCGACGATGAAATGGTCTTCGCAGATATGGAGCCCGTTCCGTTTCTCGCACTCGCCGGAGACGCCAGGCCCCATTATTTCGCTCATGCCGTAGCTGTCGAACGCCGTGATCCGGAATGTTTCCTCGATTTCCCCGCGCACGTTTTCGCTCCACGGCTCCGACCCGAAAATGCCGCGCTTGAGGAACATCCGTTCCGGCAATATTCCCATCGACGTCATGGTCCTGGCGAGGGCGAGTGCGCTTGACGGTGCGCATATGAGCGCCGAGGTCTTGAAATCCTTCATGATGGTCACCTGGTCGCGCAGGTTGCCGTGCGTTGACGCGGGAATCACCGACGCGCCGATCTTTTCCGCGCCGAAATGGTAGCCGAGCCCGCCGGTAAACAGCGAGTACGAAAACCCTATCTGCACCACGTCGTGTTCGGTGACGCCCGCCCATGAAAGCTGGCGCGCAACGAGCTCCGACCAGTGGAGAATGTCGTTTTTGGAATAGCCCACCACGATCGGCTTGCCCGTGGTACCGGAGCTCGCGTGTATGCGCACGACATCACGCAGAGGCAGGGCAAACATATCATACGGGTAGCTGGTGCGAAGATCTTCCTTGGTTGTAAAAGGAAGTTCCCGCATGTCCTTGAGCGAACGGATTTTTTCCGGGGTAATTTTTCGTTCGTCAAGCGCATGCTTATAAAACGCCACATTGCGCGAAACCCGGTTGAGCGTGGTCTGCAGCCGTTCGATCTGAAGCTGCGCCAGGTCGTCTCGCGGCATTGTTTCCAGGCGGCGATTGTCATTCATAATAACCTTCTTTCTTCACTCATTTATCCTTCGGTAATCCTTTCCCAGATACGCCCGCTGCACGTCGGTATTGTTCAGCAGTTCCTGCGCCGTGCCTTCGAGCACGACCGCTCCGGTCTCAAAAACATAGCCTCGGTCGGCTATGCCAAGCACGGCCTTTGAATTCTGTTCCACCACGAGTACCGTGCAGCCCTCGTCACGCAAGGCGGCGATGGTGGCGAGGATCTCCTTGACCACCAGCGGCGCGAGGCCCATCGACGGCTCGTCGAGCATGATGAACGACGGTTGCGCCATGAGCGCGCGGCCAATGGCAAGCATCTGCTGCTCGCCGCCCGAAAGCGTCCCCGCAAGCTGCTCGCGGCGTTGCTTGAGAACGGGAAACATGCCGTATACGCGCTGGATGCCGGTTGTAACCGACGCGTGTTTACGCAGCCGTGCATATGCGCCGAGGACCAGGTTTTCCTCGACCGTCATGGGCGCGAAAAGCTGCCGTCCTTCGGGAACGAGGGCGCATCCGCGGGAAACCACGTCGTGCGCCGGCACTCCGGAGAGGGATGCGCCGGAGAAAACGATCTCGCCGGACCACGGCCGTACGACACCGGCGATCGTGTTCAGCAGGGTGGTTTTTCCCGCCCCGTTGGCCCCGATAATGCCCACGATTTCGCCTTGATTGACATGAAGGGAAACGCCCCTGAGCACGCGCAGCTTGCCGTATCCCGATTCCAGGCTCCGTATTTTAAGCATTGTCGTCCCCCAGATACACGCGGACAACGTCGGGATTTTTCTGGATTTCGCGGGGCTTCCCCTCGGCGATCATCCGGCCGAACGACAGCACGGTGATTTCGTCCGAAACGTCCATGACCAGCGACATGTCGTGTTCGACCAGCACAACGGTGATGCCCGCGTCGCGTAAACGGCGGATGGTGTCGCCGAGTTTCTCGGTTTCCTTCATGTTAAGGCCCGCCGCGGGCTCGTCGAGCAGGAGCAGTTCGGGCTCTCCCGCCAGCGCGCGGGCGAGTTCCACGTGGCGCTGCTGGCCGAACGCAAGGCCCTGGGCGTCGACGTGCGCAAGGTGCGCGATGCCAAGCATGTCGAGCATGCCCAGAGCATACTCGCGCACCCGCTTGTCTTCCCTGCGGGACCGGGGAAGGCCGAAAATCCCCGACACGATGCCAGCCGAGCTCCTGATGTGCCTGCCGACCATCACGTTTTCGAGCACGCTCATTTTCGTGAAAAGCTTGATGTTCTGGAAAGTCCGCATGATGCCGCACGAGGCGATTTTATGCGGAGGCAAAGCGTGGATCGGTTTGCCGCTGAAAAGTATCGTCCCGGAATCCGACCGAATGGCTCCTGAAATAAGGTTGAAAAGCGTCGTTTTCCCCGCGCCGTTGGGCCCGATAAGACCCCGTATCATGCCTTTCTCCACCGAAAAGCTGACGTCATTCACGGCTTGCAATCCGCCGAAGCGGCGGTTGAGATGGGATATTTCCAATAAGGACATTATTTGCATCCGCTTGATTTCAGATGGTCCCGTGGGGGCGGTTCATGAACCGCCCTTACTTCTTTTCAACCAATCCATTTTCATCAGAATCCCGTTCGGCGCAAACAGCATGACGAGGACGAGAATGCCCCCGAACACAGCCTCGTCGTAAGAACCGAAGTATCCGCGCAGCGAAAGAAAATTCAGCGCCACGCTTGCCAGGACCGCCCCCCACAAATTCGCCATTCCGCCGACGGCCACGACGGCCACGTAGCGCACGGATTTCATGATCGACGCCTCGGACGGCCCGATGCCGCCGTTGTAATGCGTGAGAAAAATCCCCGCTATTGAAGCAAACACCGCGCTTATGATAAAAAGACCGAGCTTGTAGCGCGCCGTGTCGACACCCATCGCGGCGGCCGCCTCCTCGTTGCCGTGGATGGAGCGCAGCGCGCGGCCGGCCCTGGAATCCACCAGGTTGTGCATGAACAGCGCCGCCAGAAGGACAAGAGACCAGGCGATATAGTAATTCGGAACGCGAGCCGCAACGCTTCCGGTCACGCTCAAGCCGGGAACAAGCGTGAATTCGGGGACGCCCGAAATGCCGTCGGCGCCTCCGAGCACTCTGGTGCCGAGCACGATTTTATAAATGATAGAGCCGAAACCCAGCGTCGCCATGGCAAGGTAATGTCCTTTGAGGCGCAAAACGGGCACGCCGATGAGGTAGGCTATGACAATAGTAATAAGAATGGCTACAATAAAAGCCACCCAAGGATTGAGCCTGGCGATATCGGCGCCGTAAAGATCTTTGCCGAGTGCGATGCACGCCGCTTTGACCATCAAGCGGCCCAGCCCCGTATGTACCATTGCTGAAAAATCGGCCGTGGTAAGCGCGGCCGACACATACCCGCCGATGGCGAAAAACCCCGCGTGTCCCATGGAAATCTGGCCCGCGTATCCCATGAGCATGCACAGTCCGACGACCACGATTGTATAGTAGGCCGCCATCGTGAGTTGCGTGAGATAGAAGGGCTGGCCGGCTGCAGTCGCCAGAAGCTGCACCGCGACGACAAGCGCGGCGATGATGAAAAGGGGGAAATATCGTTGGACGTTCATTTTTCAGAATTCCTTAAGCGCGCCCGCGGCCCTGTTTCCGAACAGCCCTGACGGCCTGAAAAAAAGAATGGCCAGGAGCACGCCGATGGCGACCACGTCCTTGTAGGCCACCGGCAGGACGCTGATGCTCAGCGCCTCAACGATCCCCAGAAGCAGGCCGGCGGCCACCGCGGCCGTGCTGTTGCCGAGGCCGCCAAGGATCGCCACCGTAAACCCCTTGATGGCAAGCGGCGTGCCGCACTCATACTGCGTCTGGGTAAGCGGCGAAATCACGCACCCGGCGAGCCCGCCGATCGCGGCGCTTAACATAAAGGAAAACGTCACCATGTTTTTCGCGTTGATGCCGCACAGCATGGCCGCCACGCGGTTCGCGGAACAGGCGCGCATGGAACGCCCGACAAGGGTGTACCGGAAAAACAGCGTCAGGAAAACCATCACCGCGCCGCACACTCCCAGCACCCACACTACCTGCGGCGAGATATGCGCGCCGAAAATCGAGATCGACGAACATTCGTTGCCCGTGAAATACTTAAGGGCCCGCACTTTTTCATCCCAGATATGGAGCGCCGCTTCCTTGAGCAGGATGGAAACGCCAATGGTAATGATGATCATGCGCAGCACCGACGGGTGCTTGAGCCAGCGGATGAAGAGCAATTCGACAAGTCCTCCCACCATTGAAGTAATGACCACCGCGCTGGCAACGGCAAGGGCAAGCGGCATGAATGTCGAAAACGTTATGGCGGTCATGGCCCCGATCATCACGAATTCGCCCTGGGCGAAGTTGATGATGCCGGTCGTGTTGTAAATAATGTTAAACCCGATGGCGACTATCGCGTAAATGCTGCCGCTGGTAACGCCGGAAAGAAGATACTGTAGAATGAGTTCAAAAGACATTCCGTGCTCCGACAAATACGAAAAAAAATTCCCCTCCCGAAATCCGGGAGGGGAAGAAAAAATTCAGAATAAGCGTGACCGTTAAGAATGCATTAAAAATAACTTTTTCTTCAGCAAAATCATGATAATCATTTTAATCAAAAGAATCCTGGTCAATTAGTGTACGGTACGAATTTGCCGCCTTTGACCGTCAGCATTTCAAATGCGTTGATGTCAAGACCATTGTGGTCCGTGGGAGAGAAATTGAAAATCCCGGCTGTTCCCACGAAGCCCTTCAGGTTTTCAAGGGCGTCGCGGACTTTTTCCTTATCCGGGCCCGCGATTTCGATCGCTTTTTCAAGGAGTGTTACCGCGTCATAGGCATGGCCGCCGAAGGTGCTTACGTCCTCCTTGTATTTTGCTTCATAATCCGCCTTGTATTTTTCCAGAAGCGCCTTCTGGGGATTGTCCTTGGCAAGAACGTCGGCAACAAGCAGCCTTCCCGCCGGGAAAATTATGCCTTCGGCCGCTTCGCCCGCGGCCTGGACATACTTGATGTTGCCGAAACCGTGGCTCTGGAATAAGGGAATTTTAAGGCCGAGCTGTTTCATGTTTTTGGCGAGTATCGCCTGCGCCGGTTCGATGGACCAATTGACAACGGCGCCAACGTTCGCGGCCTTGACTTTGGTTAAAACGCCGGTAAGGTCGGTGGCGTCTTTTTCATAGACTTCGCTTATCGCGATGGTAATCTTGTATTCGGGGGCGATTTTTTCAAGCTGTTCCTTGCCGGCCTTGCCAAAACCTGTGTTGCTCGACGTGACGGCGATTTTGTCAATTTTCATTTTCTGTAGGGCCATGAATATTTTCCGCGCCGCGTCGCTGTCTTTCTGGGGTGTTTTGAAAACCCACTTGGCCAGCGGATTGACGATGACCTCCGCCGCGGCGCAGGAGACAAGAAGCGTTTTGCTTCCGTCGCACAGGGCTTTGATCTGCATGGTCTCGCCGCTGGTGGACGGGCCGATGATGGCAAATACTTTTTCTTCTTCAATCAACTGCTTGGCAAAAGAAACGGCCTTCTCCGGGCTGCCCTGCGAGTCCTTGATGATAAGAAGGAGCTTCTGACCCTTGATGCCGCCTTTTGCATTGATTTCGTCCACAAGCATCCGGGCGGTTTTTTCTTCAGGGGCGCCCAGATTGGCCGCCGGGCCCGTAACGGCAAAAATGGCCCCGATTTTAATGGGCTCCGAAACTTTTACCGGCGCGGGCGCCGGAGCTGGGGCCGCTTTTTCGTCTTTCGCCGCGAAAGACCAACCGCACAACACCACTATCATCGCGGCAACGACTGCCGCCCACAAACGCTTGGCCATACTCCGCCTCCTTTTAAAAATGTTGGGTGAGAAAAGATGATATGAAAGTTTTATCAATAATTCACGCTCCCTGAGCGAAGCCGAAGGGAGCCATTGGCTCTATCCGTTCACTTCGACTTCGCTCAGTGACCGGTCATGTATTAATTGTTTTTTCCTGAAAATCCCATAAATCCTGGCCACCTGCCTATGCTGCCGCTTCGGCAGGCAGGTCCTGATCAAATCTTCCTGACTTCCTCATCAGTCAATAGCTTATACCCGTTCTTCCCGAACACTTCTATGGCCTTGTCGCCGTTTTCGAACCGCAGAAACAGGATGGCCTTGTTGGAATACTGTTCAACGAACGAATAGGTATATTCAATATTAAGATTGTTCTTGTCGCACATGTCCATGATATCGTAAAAAATGCCTTCGCGGTCGTCAATTTCAACCGCGATCACGGTGTTTATCTTGACCGTAAATCCCGCCTTCTTAAGCACATCGTTCCCCAGTTCCGGTTTGTTCACGATCATGCGCAGGATGCCGAAGTCGGATGTGTCGGCGATGGTGAGCGCACGGATGTTGATCTTGTTCTCCCTGAGGACGAGGGCGACATTCGCAAGCCTGCCGGGCTTGTTTTCGAGAAATACGGAAATCTGCTGGATGTTCATGGGACGTCTCCTTTGTCTTAAATGACGCGTTTGTCGATGACCCTTTTTGCCTTGCCTTCGCTGCGTGCTATTGATTTGGGCTCCACGAGCTTTACCTTTGTGCTGATGAGCAGCGCCTCGCGCAGTTCCTTTTCAATCTGTTTTTCCCGATGCTCGAGGTTCTTGATTTCGTCGGAAAAAATGGCCTCGTTGACTTCAACCTGCACTTCGAGGTAGTCTAGGTTGTCACGCCGCTCGACGATAAGCTGGTAATGCGGCTCAACACCCTCTATCCGCAGCAGCACTTCCTCGATCTGCGACGGGAATACGTTGACCCCGCGGATGATGAGCATGTCGTCGGTGCGACCGAGGATGCGGTGCATGCGCACCGATGTCCGGCCGCAGCCGCATCTGCTCCTGTCGAGGTAGGTGATGTCGCGCGTACGGTACCGGATGACCGGAGTTCCTTCTTTTGTCAATGTCGTGAACACGAGCTCGCCCTTTTCACCGTCCGGGAGCGGCTGTCCGGTTTCCGGATTTATGATCTCGGGATAGAAATGGTCCTCAAACACGTGGAGCAGGTCCTGCCGTTCGCATTCCGAGGCCACGCCGGGGCCAATGATTTCCGTAAGACCATAAATATCGAAGGCTTTCAGGTGGAGCTTCGCCTCTATTTCCTTGCGCATGTTCTCACTCCAAAACTCCGCGCCGAACATGCCCGCCCTGAGAGGCAGTTTCGAAAAATCTATCTTTTCCTCCTTGCCGGCCTCCGCAATATGCAGGCTGTATGAAGGCGTACAGGCAAGGACGGTCGTGCCGAAGTCATTCATGATCTGGAGCTGGCGCTTGGTGTTTCCGCCGGATATGGGGATTACCATGGCGCCGATTTTCCTGGCCCCGTAATGCACGCCGAGCCCCCCCGTAAACAGGCCGTATCCATAGGCGTTCTGGACCCGGTCTTTGACCGTTGTGCCACCCATTGACAGCGTGCGCGCCATGACCTCCGACCAGATCTCGATGTCCTTCTTAGTATAGGCGTCAACCACGGGTTTGCCCGTGGTTCCGGACGAGGTGTGGATTTCCACGATGTCGTTTATGTCGCTTGAGAGAAGGCCGTATGGATAAACGTCCCGCATTTCGGTTTTTGTTATAAAGGGAAGTTTCACAATGTCGGAGATGTGCCTGATGTCGGAAGGTTTGACGCCCGCGGCGTCCATTTTGCCTCTATAAAAAGCATTTTTTTTATAGGCTTTCCTCACC
>JBAVGL010000483.1:0-5628 GCA_049684795.1 Chitinivibrionales bacterium
TCGCTTCTTCCTGGATATATTTATCAAACAGTATTCCGGCCTCTTTACCTGCTTCGCCCGGATCAGGCCACTTTTTGCAGCTTGTAAGATATCGCTCCAGGACTTCGTGCGCAACTTTTCCATATAGCAGGGCATCTTCGGGCAAGCCGAGCAGTGATGTCGGTCGGATATCTGCATTGTAATTCAGGACGTATTGAAGCGGACACCCTATAAGCATTTCCAGCGACGAAGGAGATTCACAATCCCGGCTGACAAGCTTTTTCGGTGGAATATTCCACACCTCCCGGAATGCTGGAAGCCTTGCCACTGAATATTCCCGGGAAGAATTCGTGAATAGTTGATCGCCGGTTTGGGCGTTCAGAACATCCCGCGCATGGATAATGCAGTTTGAGGCCGATTCCGGTGTAAAAGGAGCAATCAGTTCATGCCAAATCGGGTGTACTTCGTCCCGTTCGCGGGTGTCCCCGCTAAGGCGTGCGAAAAAAAACAGGAGCCGTTCTTTTGCGAAACCCGCAGCCTTAAACCATGCCGATCGCTGCCTGTCAAGAATTTCCGACGCCGGCTGTAAACACACACCATTTTCCTTGAGTTGTGTCAGGTTTTTTCCGCTCCAAAATGGATGTGGAAGCGAAGGCACGCTGCTTTCCGTGGCGTTCCACCAGACTATTGCATCAGCGGGCGCCAGGATTGCGCCTGGGGAAAAAACCCCTTCCGTACCTCCCTTTTCTCTTTTATATGCCTGCACTGAAGGAAAAGATTCGGCAATGTCCGAAAGAACGCGAACAAGCTCTGCACTGGTCCACTCAGGTTGGCTTCTTGCGTCCACAATCATTAGGAGTGTTTCAGCCTGCATTACAGCAAAAGCGAACGATGAATCGTTATTTTCATCGGCGTGCCAGCGTTTTAAGGCCCATGCACGGAAATCCGAACATATTTGTGTTAGATCTTTACTTTTAAGGCTATTTTTGGAAGGAACAATTCCAGGCCGAAGCCAGGTCTCAGTCAGCTTTTCCTTATCCGCCCGTTCTTTTCCTGAAAAACTTTTCAGATATTCTTCAATAGCTGTTTTCCAGTTTTTCCCTCCCGTTCCGCCCGTATCGGCAATTATGTCCGAAAGCGCCATCCGAAGTTTGCGAGGCAAGGGAGAAACAGAGAGCGATAAATATTGCTGCATTTTCCAAGGATCGCATGGAGCGTAAAGAAGCTGCAAAAAAAGCGGTAAAATCTGTAAGGCATCTTGTCCCCAGGAATCAATAGTGCAGCCTGACGATGGCAGATCGAACCTTCGCATTGCAAAATGGAGCTCTTCGGTAGGGCCTTCGGAAACTACCACAACCCGTTTACCTTTATCGAGCATGTTACGGATGCAAACCGCGGCAGCGTCCGCAGCCTCAGAAATATTGACCGCTTCCACGAGCTGTAATGTACCATCGCCTTTAGCTTTCTTTTTTTCATTGAAAACGGATTTCCCAAGAAGGTTTTTTGCAATAGCAAGATCACCTGATGAGTCCGGCAGCTTTGGTTTAATGTGCTCCAAAATGCAGCCGGGCTTTTTAATCGTCCTAAACAATTCCTGCCAGAGCAATTCCCATGAAGTTTCAGGTTCAACGAGCAATATTTTCTCGATGCTGCACGGAATCAGACCTTTTTTAATCTCAGCAATAACGGCCCTGAGCCGGTCAGGAATGCCTGGTGCAAGGATTGAAGCATTTTTTTCAACATCGGCCATATCAGCCAGCATTCCGGTTGCATCTTTAAGTCCCGTTATATGGAAATCCGTTCCGGAAGCCATCAAAAGTTCGTCACGTTTTGCAAGAAGATAAAAAGCCACGCCGAGGCTGTCGACTGTGAAGCTTTTGCCGTAGAACCTATTTCCGTTGTTTGCAGCAGTAAGCGCCCGCTCATACTGCGCGACCCGCACGAGTTGAGGGATTTCAATGACCGGCAGGCCATACATTGTTTCGAGTAGTCCAAGGAGAGCGTTGGCCCCGCAGGTCATTTCCCCGGCCCGTGCGCCTGAAGCAGGCAGCGGACAATAGCCCTTGCCTGAAATAAAATATCCAAGGGTTATCTTCATGAATTTCCCTTTCCGATGATGACCTTTTTTAGATACTGTGTCTGACTTATCGACGCATGTATATATGTCCTGACTACAGGATCTTATCTGCCTTTAAGCAGGTCAGATTGATTATATCCTCTATTTTCCTTTTAGTCTATTTTTTGTTTTCAAGCATGAAAATCATTAATAATATAAAATAGCGTCACGACAATAAATGTCGTTTGCTGGCAGTATTTTGTTGAATTGAGATATGGACGGCGAGCTGAAACGATACATTAAAAGCGTGGCCTTTCCAAGCGATTGAAGGTATGATAGAATTTATAGGTATGCCCAATCAATTGTTCTTCAAAGTGATTCACGAATAAAGGAAACTTCCATGAAAATTGAATACCGTAAAGAAATTCTTTCGGTGCTGTCGGCATCGGGCCGCAGCGGCATCGAAAAATTATGCGGGTATCTTGAATCGTCCGATTTTTTTACGGCTCCGGCATCCACGAGGTTTCACCTGGCCTATCCCGGTGGATTGGCGGAGCATTCATGGAATGTTTATAACATTTTCAAAGAAAAAAATACCCATTATAACCTTGGCCTGAATGACGGTTCCGTGGCCCTTTGCGGGTTGCTGCACGATGTCTGTAAAATCGGCGTGTATAAAAAAGGCAAAAAAAATGTTAAGGAAGACAATAAATGGATCGAAAAGGAAGTCTGGCAATTTGAAGATCCAATGCCTTTTGGCCATGGAGAAAAAAGCGTTTATATTATTCAAAAGTATATTGAATTATCCGAAGAAGAGGCCATGATCATCAGGTGGCACATGGGATTTACCGAACCACGGGAAATATGGCCGACTTTTCGTAATGCAATAGACCAATATCCCGTGATAATTGCCCTGCATTGCGCTGATCTTGAGGCGTCGTCGATTATTGAGGCGCGGGGCGAGGCGCAATAGGATTTCATACATGGTTTTATATTGAAAAGGCATAAATGATATTATAGAATTAAATATCGGTACAATAAATTTTCAGATTGGAGGTATTCGGAAGTAAAAGAAAATAACTGACATGTGCGAAATAGTCGCATTTTTTTTACGTTGTTCTGTTACAAAAACTGGTAATTTTCTGTCTCTCGGAACGAGTAGAAGGCATGCGCCCCTAAAGGGGCGCGCTTTCTTTCGTCTTGAGAGACGGGTATACCAGTACCTTGTAACAGGGCGGAACGATTGTCGCGCCCTTTTTTTTATTGGCGCTTGACCGCTCCGCTGAAATTATAATCACATTTTCAAAGGAGTTGGTATGCGTAAAGGTATTGTTGGAATTATAATATCTTTGGCAATGATATCTGTCGTTTTTGCACAAATTCCTACCGATAGTCTTATTGCATGGTATCCTTTCACAGGCAATGTCAATGATTCAAGTGGAAAAGGTAATAATGGAACCGTTACTGGTGCAACCTTGACAACAGACCGGTTTGGAAATGCAAATAGTGCCTATCTTTTCAATGGTTCAGGAAATATGATAACTTTGCCTATATTGACAAAATTAAATAGCAGTTCGCATGTTACAATCAATGCTTGGATTAAAGCCACAACGGGAGGCAGTATTTTAGCTCATTGGATTTCGACATCTGCAAATATTGGAAGTCCTATTGGGCTTGTTTTTGGCCCTTCGGATAATATGGCTGTTAATGCTTGTGTTAATGGTGGTCAAAATATTACTAGTGATACTGGTTTAATTACCAAAAATCAATGGACGATGATGACTTTAGTTTTTGATGGTTCAATTAGTAATCAAGCGAATAGACTTTATGCCTATATTATACATAGCGTCTTAAGTAATGCAGCATAATCGACGCAAGGATTCGTTAGGTTTTTTCCAGACATCATGCTGCTTTGTTACTGAAACAGTTACCTGTTCTAACTTTTTGAAATAAATATTATGGGTGCAGATTTTACGAGTCAATTTCCACACACGCTCAATGGGATTGAGTTCTGGACTATATGCCGGAAGAAATTCCAAACGCAGCACCTTGCGGTTTTTTCGAAGAAAATCCCGCAGTATCTTAGCGTGATGGTATCGAGCATTATCAAGCATAACAACGATTCTTTTTCCTTTTTTCCTATGCCGAAGTAACTGTATGAGAAAATCTTTGAACGTCATGGCATCGAACTGTTTTTCAAATCGAGTAACGAGTCGTCCATCGGTTACGTTTACTGCTCCAAATAAAGAGACTGATTTTCGTGTTGGGGCCAGAAGCACGACTGGATCTTTCTCCTCTGGTGGAACCCACATTGCCACCCTCGTACCGTGGTGCTGGAAATGGCACTCATCCAAGCTCCACAAATCCGTGTCTTTTCTTTTTGCCAAATTACGGCGTTTTTTTAAAAGCCTCCTGTTTGGCTGGATCAGCATGAGCAATCAATGGCCGAGGCTTTCTCAAGCGAAATCCAAGTTGATGAAAGAGCCTTTGGCATTGCCGTACACCCAACGCCACCTTATGCAATTCTTCAACATGATGCGACAAAAGTTTCCCGTCCCACATATTTTGCGAATATCCAAAATCCCGTGGCGATTTACGCAGCGCATTATTAATCGACTTCAGATGCTGCGACGTCAAACGATTCGGCCTTCCTGCTTTCTCGCAATCTTCCAAACCGGCAAAGCCGCTCTTTTGAAAACTCCGAACCCATCGTTGAATCGTTGTCGGATTTTGACCGAACATTTTTGCGACTTCGTAGGACGAAAAACCCCTACAAACAAGCAACACGCCATGCAACCGATGGTCATAACGGGCATCCTCAGATCGAAGAATCTCGTTCTGAAGAGCTATTTCCATAACATCAGAATCAGATATATCAAGTCGTTTCATGCGGCCCTCCTTGTATATAGTATACAAAAAGGACGCTTAATAAGCAATCTATTTATGCTGCATTACTTATGTCGCTGTGTATAGTTGTCGTTATTAATATTGTTTCCTGTATTTGAAAGGGCCGGAAAATGGAAATAAAACGGACAATTTCCGTTGCAAACCTTAATAGCAAGGAACGCAATTCGGATCACACTAAAAATATGACTGGTGACGAACGGATTTCATTGCTTGAGGAATTGCGCTATGATCTTGGAAAATTTTTAAATTATGATTATTCAAGACGATTTGAAAGATCTCTTTCGGTTGTTAAGCGAGAAAACCAGTGACCGGAATGGCCTCCTGTTTTTTCAATAGATTTGCAATGCTTTCAGGAGATGGTAAAAAGTCCTCAATTGGTACAGAGTTTTCAAGTTGTTCGGCAATGTCCGCCGGAGCATCAGTATATTTCTTAGTCTTGCTCATAAATTTTTCTCCCTTCCCTCCAGTAACCTGCTCCAATAAGGATTGAAAGCCTTGATCGGATAGGTTCCGTAATAAAATACCACATTTAATTCCTCAAAAATCTATATTTAAATGTCAAGGCTGAATCGTAAAAAGAATTGGATAAGAGGCTATAAAATGCGAAGGATTTTTGTTTTTTTATTGATGATTTGCTTATTCACGCCAAAATTGTCCTTTTCGAGCGAAATGAGTGTGGCTTTTTT
>JBAVGL010000484.1:0-5242 GCA_049684795.1 Chitinivibrionales bacterium
GAACAAAAGGGTTTCACCAAGTTTGAGGGTATCGACGCCGGTAACTCCCCTTATCTGCTTAATATTAGGCGATAAAAGAAGATTTGCAGTATCCAAGGGCCAGCCTTTAAGGGAATAGACTATACCGATTTGTAAACTTTTTCCCGATAAACCTGCCGTATCGACGGTCCACCGTACCTTAATGACATGCGTCAAGGGATCGAGCGTATCGCCGGTTACTTTTGCCGTATTTTTAAGGGCAGTCGTATCGACACTTCCACTTGTTGTCGCGGAAGCAGTCGACTGTGAGGTTATCCCTGTCCACACGCCGTTAATGAGGGCCTGAGCGCCGAAATAATAGGTTGTCCCATAACTGAGCGTATGCACCGTGTCTGAAGAATCCGTGGAAAGCGACGCCGGAGTGACCAATAATGAAAGATCGGTCGGATAAGGTGTAAGAAGCGCCTGGTTTACACCATACCATATTCGAACGCTATATTTTATGGGACTCCAATTCAAAATTATCGAACCGGTTGAATCGATCGGACTGCGCATTGCCGTTAATTTCAGCGGGTTTTGAGGAATATTATTTCCAACGCCGAAGGAGTTATAACTTGGAGGGCTGTTGAGAAGATTAAATCCGGTCAATCGAACCGCGCAGTATATCGTCCTCGATTGCCCTTGGAAAATAGAGTTTGTGTCATAATCCGTGTAACGTCCGTTTTTCGCCGCATGCAGCACCGTTGAGGCCGGAATCAACTTGGTAAAATCACTTGTTTGATCATTGGTAAAATATCCGGCGTTGGCAGTGCCATACCAAATGGAGATCCATTGAATTTTTGTTGTGTCAATCGTTTTGGAACTAACGCTGTCTAGGTAAATATTCGCGATAGTAGTTCCTGAATCCCAAATCCCCAAAATGAACAGGCCGTTGGCCGGAGTCGTTGTGTCGCGCATGGCCACCTTTGCGTCGTTAGCGGGGGTGGAAA
Source organism: Chitinivibrionales bacterium (assembly GCA_049684795.1). Taxonomy (GTDB): domain Bacteria; phylum Fibrobacterota; class Chitinivibrionia; order Chitinivibrionales; family FEN-1185; genus JBAVGL01. Next base: position 969 of record JBAVGL010000484.1, read on the forward strand.
CGGTGCGGCTGAGGTCGTTCCATATTATGGCCGAGCCGATCCCAACCGAATCCGACGTCAAGAACGCTGCAGGAAACGTAAGCGTGACGGTGTCCTGCGTCCCCGCCGCTATAAGCGTCGGCAAAGAATAACTTTTTATCGTGGTTCCCGATAAGCTGTCCGGGAAGCCGTTATTTTTCCACACTATCTGGACGGAATCAACATAGGGAGGAGGAAGCGAGCTTCTGAGCGTCGTTGCATAATTGCTGATTGTAATTTTCACCTGCGTCGAAGAGACATAGTTCCCCGTGATTACAATAGGATTGGAGTTTGGTGCATAAACGTTAATGTTAAGCACGGTGTTTGCAGAACCGCCCGCATTAGAGGCCGTGACCGTATAATTACCCGTCGCTACCGTGGTCGGCTGTCCCGTTATGATTCCGGAAGCGGTATCGATCTGAAGACCCGCGGGAAGCTGCGGGGCATGGTATGAAACAACGGCGCCCTGCACATGAGGGGTGTCCGGCGTGATGGTAACATTGACAGGATAGTAGGTCGGCGTGGGCGTTGAATAGGTAAGATTGGACGGCGGGGCCGGAGAAACCGTGATGGTCACGGTGTCTTTTGTTGACCCTGCGCTGTTGGCGGCCGTGATAACGTATTGAACCGGGCCGCTCGTTACTGCCGTTGGAGTTCCGCTAATGATCCCGTTCGCGGTGTTCAACGAAAGTCCAATAGAGGTCAGGGTGGGAGAAATGGTCCATGTAGTAACCGTTCCCGTCACCGTCGGCGTATCGGCCACGATTGCCGTGCTCACCGCGCAGGAAAGCGCGGCTGATCGGTAATTCAAATTAGTTGGGGCCGCGATAACCGTGATAGTCACCGTGTCTTTTGCGGACCCCGCAGTGTTGGCGGCCGTAATAATGTATTGAACCGGCCCGCTCGTTGCTGCAGTTGGAATCCCGCTAATGATCCCGTTCGAGGTATTCAACGAAAGTCCAATAGAGGTCAGGGCAGGAGAAATGGTCCATGTAACAACCGTTCCGGTCACGGTCGGCGTATCGGCCACGATTGCCGTGCCCACCGCGCAGGAAAGCGCGGCTGATCGGTAATTCAAATTAGTCGGCGCCGTCACCGCGGCAGCAACCGATATGGCCACCGTGTCTTTCGTAGAACCAGCGCTGTTCCCGGCCGTGATGTAATATTGGGTTGTGCTGATCGTTGCCGTTGGAGTCCCGGAAATTATTCCGTTTGCCGTGTTAAATGAAAGACCCGCAGGAAGAGTGGCCGAAATCGACCACGTTGTCACCGTTCCAGTAACCGTCGGCGTATCGGCCACGATTGCCGTGCCCACCGCGCAGGAAAGCGCGGCTGATCGGTAATTCAAATTAGTCGGCGCCGTGAGTGTTGAGATAACGGCTATTTTCAGTATTACCGTGTCAGTGCCTCCTGCATTATAGGCAATAACGGTATAGCTCGTCGTTGCTTGGGCGGCAGTAGGATTTCCGGTAACTTTTCCCAACTTTTTATCGAAATAAAGTCCTGCCGGAGGAGTGGGCGGATTAAAGGAAAACGAGTCAACGAGCCCCGTTACCGTCGGGGTATCTGGTGAAATTCCAGCCCCGGTTATCGTATAAATAACTGAGTCCGGCCAGTAGGTCAGATTCGATGGCGGCGTTACCATGTTGGGACCCGGGGTCGGCATGCTTGAAGCGGCCTTTTGGTTTGCATAGGCCAGTTTAATCCAATCAGGGGAACGGGCGATGTTTTCAATATGCACTTCTTCGATATATCCTTTTAAACATCCATTTTTCGTGTCGGCCAATCCGCCGATTGCGACCGTATCGGTAAGAGTTCTGGTTGCATTTGTTCCATAATATTTAACGGTGCTATCCAAACAAATTCCGTTAACATAGATATATTGATGCGCGCCGTTGTGCACGGCCACAAGGTAACTCCAGGCCCGCGTTGACGCCGGCGAAAAAGTGGCCCGCCACGATTTGCTGACGTCCACGTATCCGAAATTGGGATAGTTCACAGGTGGATTATTGGTCGGGTCGGCGCTTCCTATCTGAAGCTCGTATTGGCTTCCTCCCTTATTTACTATCGCCCGGTCGCGACCGGGGATCGCAAACATGGTGTCGGAATTTACCCACGCAGAAATCATATAAGAGCCGTTGGTATCGGGAAAATTCAATTGGCTATTGACTGAAGCGGGAATAACATAATAGCTCGTGTCCCTCTGGCCTATACCCGTATCCGATCCGCCGTTAAAATATTTGGCCCTTCCAATAATACCCGTTGTGTCCGCGGGCTTGTTTGAGCCATTGTTCCTGCCCCTAGGAACTCCATTATATGCGTTGGCCGTTGCATCCGCCGCCGCGGCCCCGGTAGCTTCGTTTAAATGCCAAACGCCTTGAAAACCGTTTGCCGTTTCGAAAACAGCGGTTGATTTCGAGCTGTCGGAAGCGGTTGACACCCCCCAGTACATCCTGATTTTTTGGGTCGTGCTATTACCCTTTAACGTGTCAACGAGAACCCAAACCACCGCAGCTTTATTCGTATTGTTCCAAATTTCCCGTTGATAAGGAAAATGCGTTCCAATGGCCCCGGAAGAAGTAACCCCTGAAAAACGTATGTCCGCGCCGTTTGCTTGCGCTTTATTGAAAATCGCGGAATCCGAGGCCGAAAGCCTTATTAACAGCGGAAACTTATATTGATTGTTCGCGACATTCGCGCCGGACGACGAAGTATTTATGGTAAAATCTTTGTAATAAGGCCAGTTGCCATATGTTTCCGCCGCCATTAAGCGCGTAACCAATAGCAACAGCACTACCGCAACCACACCGCTTTTGTTCATCAAATTTTTCGGCATTTTCTAACCTCGCAAGCTTTAAATTCCCGGAAATCGCTCTCTTAACCAAAAAAACCCCGACAAGGGCACATTATTAAACAATAGTCGCTGATTCTTAAAAATAGATCATTGTGTTTCTTATTATTTCTAAATATAATCAATAAAATGAACCTTTCAGAATAGAAATGCTACAAATGCGCGCTCTTAAAGCATCGGCTCTTAATTATAATTATACCATATTTTGCCAATTTTGGCGATAATATCTATATTATCTTATGGAAAACCTCTCGCAAATGTTATTAAAAATTATGGGAGCGCGCAATGATTGACAGTCAGACTCGGCAATCGAATGATTGTCCTAAACGGATTAAGGATGTGGCGATTGAGCTCGGGATCGACCCGGAAATTCTTCTCCCTCACGGGCATTATATTGCAAAAATTCCTCTTGAAGAATTAAAACAATCCAAAAAGAACAGACATGGCTCGCTTATTTTGGTAACCGCCATGTCCCCTACCCCGCAGGGAGAAGGAAAAACCACCACGACCATCGGACTGGGAGACGGCCTGCGCGCAGTGGGAAAAAAATCGGCAATTTGCCTTCGCGAACCGTCTCTAGGGCCGTATTTCGGCATTAAAGGCGGCGGCACCGGCGCGGGGAAGTCGCAGGTCGTCCCATCGGAGGCCATTAATTTGCACTTTGTCGGCGACATGTATTCCGTGGAGAAGGCCAACAACCTTCTGGCGGCCATGCTCGACAACCATTTACAACATGGCAACGAACTCGGTATTGATCCGCGCCGTATCGTTCTGCGCCGGGTGATCGACCTCAACGACCGCTCGCTGCGCGAAATTATCGTCGGACTCGGCGGCGTAAAGCACGGCATTCCCCGCAAAGACGGTTTTTCCATCACGCCCGCCAGCGAGGTCATGGCCATTCTCTGCCTGACAAGCGACTTCCTCGACCTCGGCGCAAGGCTCGGCGCCATGGTGATCGCGTTTACGTATGACGGCGACCCTGTTTACGCGCGCGACATCCTGGCCGTCGGCGCCATGCAGGTGATTTTGCGCGACGCCGTCAACCCCAACCTTGTCCAGACGCGGGAAGGCACGCCCGCTTTTGTGCATGGCGGGCCGTTCGCGAACGTTGCGCACGGCGCCAACAGCGTCATTTCCACGCGCACCGCGCTGTCGCTCGCCGATTACGTGGTTACCGAAGCGGGGTTCGGCACCGATCTGGGGGCGGAAAAGTTTTTCAACATCGCCTGCCGTTCTTCAAGCCTCTGGCCGTCGGCGGCAGTGGTGGTGGCAACCACTAGGGCAATAGCCTGGCATGGCGGCTTTACGCATGATAAAGGTCTCGGAAATCTCGCCAAGCACCTGGAGAACATCCGTCTCTTCGGTCTTGACCCGGTTGTCGCCATAAACCGTTTCAGCAAAGACA
>JBAVGL010000485.1:0-2440 GCA_049684795.1 Chitinivibrionales bacterium
GTAAGAATTGTTAGAGAGGGACAATTCGATGTCGTGATTCTAGATGAAATAAACTGCGCAATGAAAATGAAATTGATTAAAGTTTCTGAAGTTTTGAAAATGCTGGTCAAAAAACCAGAATATGTAGAAATTATCTTAACCGGACGTGATGCTCCAAAGAAAATTTTGGAAATTGCGGATTTGGTTACCGAAATGAAGGAAATAAAGCATTATTTTAAAAAAGGAATCATCGCCAGAAATGGTATTGAAAAGTAGAAAATAATGCTTTTCATTGATTAGAAAACCCTTCCAAAGAAAGGATTGAATTGCTAAATGGCGCATAATACATATTATGTAAACTATTATATGTTACAAGAAATGTCCTTACGATCGCGTTTTATGAAAACAATTATTTTTGAACTGCCGGTTTATTTGATAGTTTTACATCAAATGAAATTTTGAACGGTTCCGACATACCTGCCCCTCCTCCGCCGCCATGACCTCCACCTCCACGCATACCTCCGCCATGTCCTCCGCCGCCTCCATGCATGCCGCCGCCCATTCCCCCTCCACCTCCACCACCCATTCCGCCACTACTATTTTGACCAGCAGATTCACCAGCTACATTTTTCATTCTTTCAGCATTAAGAGTTGATGTTTCCAATTTCACCTGAACAATATCATCTTTCCCGACGCCGATCGCAAATTTGTTTGTTGAGTCTATGTTTAACGGAACCTTTATTTCATAGACGCAATTTCCTTCGGAAGAAACTATGCGTGTAATAATACCCATTGATTCACAGATAATTGTCCGCGTAGGACAGGTATCGTCTTTTCCTGGGCCTAAAATTTCAATATGTTCAAGGGCCTCTAATATTTTTGCCTTCATCACTTCGGTGTCCTGGTCCAGTCCGCGACGGAAGCCTGATTTTGCCATGCCTATGGGATAATGAATGCCCATCGGTTTTCCTTTACCGCTCTTTGTTTCAAACCATGCCGTAAATCCCATGTGCATTATCTTGGAAGTTACGGTTTGGTCCCATGAAGTCATGCATAAATACAAGTATTTATCGTCGTTCATGACTCCTATGCCGAATTTTGCATCTTGAGGATATTGAATAATATCGTTCCATTCGGCCGCTTTTCCCTCAAAAGAAATCTTCCGGTCTATCCATCGGCTATCAAGTTGAATGGTTTTACAGCTTAAAAAGGCTACGGTAACGATCGTGACGGAAATAATAATTCGGTAATTCACAATGTTCCTTTCTTGAAAATAGAATTGGACGAATAACAATTCATTTTTGTTACACAGCCAATTAAATTATTTGTCATTTAAATATTTTTATTAACTTTGTAATAAAAATAATAGCCCATTCGTCCAAAGCATATTGAATTGCTGGTAAATTAAGCAAAGCTCGGTAATTTACTATACGAGGGTGAACCAGCCGGCATTCTTGCGCATGCGGCGGGGCGCGTATGGCGGGTGACAATTGAGGACGATCATGAGTCGCTTGCAAGCCAGGCTGCTGAGTGTCGCGAAGCGATGTATCGAAGCCAGGTAGTATCCATGCAAAACGCATGGATTATTCAAAAAGAGCTTTCTGCAGCGACGGGAAAAATTTATTTAGGAGATTTGATGCATGTTAAACCGATCATTAAGTATTTTGTTCTTTGCGGAATGATAAAAACACTTTTACGAAAAGAGGTTTGCCATGAAATCGAGTAGCCGTGTGCGCATCACCTTCATCCTGTGCTCTATGATTGCCTTAATATCGGGATGTTCGACCTCGGTGCTTGTAAACCAATGGAGCGACTCTTCCTATCGCGGCCCGGTCCTGACAAATATGCTTATTATTGCCGTGCGCAACGACCCGGTCAGGCGCCGCGTCTGGGAAGACGCCTTCGTTGGAGAACTTGCCAGACATGGCGTGAAGGCCACTCAGTCATACCGGTTTTTTCCCGATGCAATTCCTGATTCCAGCGGTATAGCAGGCATTGTGGCGAAAAACGGTTTCGACGGGATCATTATCACCCGAAGGCTCCCAAAGATAGTCAGTACTCAGTATGTAAACGGCTATGTTTCAACGGAATCCGAAACCCGGTTCAGCGAACGCAGGCAACAATTTCAAACGTACTATCATGAGGTCGAACATCCGGGATATGTCGACACGCAAAAAATCGCCAACCGCTCAATTGACGTATGGACCACCGACGCCAAAAGCCGGATGATCTGGAGCGCGGTCAGCGAAACGCCCGAACCTGCAACGGCGGAAGCCGTACACCACGATATCGTCAACCTGGTGACCGGTGATCTGACGCGAAAAGCCATTATCGCCAATGCAAAATAAGAAGGGCGGTTTTGAACCGCCCTTTTCTCTTTAGCCGGAATCGCATTGCCTACCGCCATCCTCTGCGGCCCCATCCCCCATGTCGAAAGGGGAGCCAGCGTCCGCCATAATAA
>JBAVGL010000486.1:0-9825 GCA_049684795.1 Chitinivibrionales bacterium
TAAATGGATTGTGGTTCGGCGCGGTCAGGCCGAGCTCCGACGCGACGGCACGCGCCGCGGGCGTGAGCTGCGCGTGATTGTTGTTGAAGCGGGCGAGCGCTCCCGCCATGTAGGAAGGCCTGTTGAATTTCGCCCATTTGGCCGTTGACTGCGCCACCATGTATTCGTTGGTAACGCCGCGGTACTGCGAAAGCGGCAGGGGTTGCGCCACGTCGGTGGATTTGATCATGCCGTCGTAATTGGCATAGCCGCCGGGCTCGGTGAGGCTGACGTATTCGGTTTCCCGTGTAAAATTGGGGAGTCCGGGGGCGAGCGAAACGACAACATCAGCCAGCTTCTGCATGTCCCCGATCGCTTCACGCCACCGGTTCTTGAGCGTTTCAAGCTCTTGCGGCTTTGGCAGCATGGTCCAGCCGCCGACGGCTGTGCGGATCGGGTGTGTGCAACGTCCACCGATGACCTCGCAGGTCTCGTTGGCGAGCCTGTGCAGCTTGATTATAAGCAACACTACGTCCTTGTGAGTCCCGATCAAGGGAATTACGCTATTGACTTTAAGGAGATCGGGGGCGGCAAGATAGCCGATGTGCAGGATATGGCTTTGCAAAAGCTCCGCCCAGAGCAGTATCCTGCGCAGAAGCTCCGCCTGCTCGGACAGATGCACGCCGAGCGCGGCTTCGGTCGCCTTGAGCGACGAGAAGGTGTGGCTGATGGAGCAGATGCCGCAGATGCGCGAGGTAATGGTCGCCACTTCGGTGAAGTGCCTTCCTACCACCATCGACTCGAAGAATCGGGGCGCTTCGGGCACCTGCCATTCCAATTTATTTACCGCGCCGTTGTCGATATCGACGACGATGTTTCCGTGCCCTTCGACGCGGGTGACATGGTGGACATCTATGTGCATTGATGTGTCGCTCATTGCCCGACCTCCGGATCTATCGAAAATATCGTAAAATCCCTTTTAATTGCGTCAAGAGACATGCCGTATTTCTCAAGGACTTCGTGCATGGCGTTTTTATTGGGGTCCGTCACGGCACCCCTGCACCCCTCGCAGGAGGAGTTATTACTCGGACAAATCGCGCCGCAACCCGCGCGTGTGATCGGGCCGATGCAGGTATGGCCTTTGTCGAACATACACTCGTTGCCTTTCATTTTGCATTCGACGCACACGGGGAAATCGGGGATTTCGGGTTTTGTGCCGAAAACGAGCGCCTTGACGATTTTCAGAAATTCCGAACGAGTTATGGGGCAGCCGTGGATTTTCAGGTCGACCTTGACGACTTCGTCGACGGCCTTCGTTGCGTACGTTTCAAGGTGCGGCATGGCCCAATTTTCTCCGTATACTTCTTTCTTGACCGAGTCCATAGCGCCGCGGAGGTTCTTGAGCTTGTTGACGCCGCCGGTCGTGGCGCATGCGCCGAACGCTACGAGAAGCGCGGATCGCCCCCGGATTTCTTTTACCCGTTCCTCGTCTTCGGGCCTGCTGATGGATCCTTCGATGAAAGCGATGTCATAGCGCGGGGCTTTTCCGGTAATCACTTCCCGGAATTCCACCACGTCGACAAGATTGACAAGCCCGATTATGTCCTCCTCGAGATCGGCGATCTGCAATTGACATCCTTCACAACAGGTAAAATCGAAAAAAGCGACTTTCGGTTTCATGCTATAGCGCCTCCGCGAGGTGCGAGATGGAATCAAGGGAAAACACGGGGCCGTCCTGGCACACATAAACACCGTCGATCTGGCAGTGTCCGCATTTTCCAACGCCGCATTTCATGCGACGCTCCAGCGACACGATAATGTCCTTATCGGTAAATCCGAGCTTCCGCAGCTCGATGATGACGAACTTATACATGACGGGCGGCCCGACGATAAACGCCGCGGTGGACCCGACCGTGATCCGGTCCTTGATTTTAGGAAACAATGTGGTAATGACGCCCACGGCGCCCTTCCACTGGCCGGGTGCGCCGCGGTCGACCGTTTCCATGAACAGAATATCCTTTTGCTTTTGCCACTGAGCGAGTTCATCGATAAAGAGGCGTTTAGAGGGGTCGGTGCAACCGAACAGGATGGTTATTTTGCCGTAATCCGACCGGTTTTCAAAAGCGTAATGGATGGCCGACCGCAGCGGGACCAACCCGATGCCTCCCGCGATGAACAGCAGGTCTTTGCCTTTACATTCGTCCATTGGGAAGGCCGTGCCAAGGGGGCCGCGGATGCCCACGGTATCTCCGGGATTAAGCGAATGGAGCGCAGAGGTGACTTTGCCTACTTTCCGAATGACCATCTCAATGCTGCCTTTTTTTGAAGGCGAGGATGAAATGCCGAACGGCGCTTCGCCGATGCCCGGTATCGAGACTTCGGCAAATTGTCCCGGTTTGTGCCCCAGGTCCTTGTTGTCGAATTTAAACTCGAAAAACTTGTCCGTATCCGTCAAGGTTTTTGTCGTGACGATTGTTGCTACATCCGGAAGGTATATTGAATCGTCATGCCGGCCGTGGCTTTCGCACATGGTCAAGCCTCCATTTCTTTCATTTCCGCGATTATGTCGACGGGAAACGCGATATCGGGAACGCACGCTTTCTTGCATCGTCCGCACCCGACGCAACCGGGCAGGTTAAAACGTTCGAACAGGAACTTTTGCTTCCTGTAAAGCCGGTGGCGTATCCGGTCGGCGGGGGTTTTCCTGAAATTATGCCCGCCTGCCGCGGTCGCGAAATTTTCTATCGTGCAGCCGTCCCACGAACGGACGCGCTCTCCCTTTTCAAGTGAAAGGTCGAGTTCGTCCTGGACGTCAAAACAGTAACACGTGGGGCATACCATCACGCATGAGCCGCAGGAAAAGCATTTTTTGCCCCGCTTTTCCCACACTTCGTGGTGTTCTTTTCCCGACAGATATGTCCGCACCGCGTCACGGTCCATGGGAAGGGCGGTCTCGTCTTTGACGGCATTTTTCATTTCCTCGATTTTACGGGCAATCTCCGGCGTAGCGGTTATTGCGGCGCTGCCTTTGAGCAAATGAGCGGCCTTTGGGCTTATTACTTCGATACCATACATATTTTTACCGCAATCAACGAGCATGGCATCGGCCGCTTTGTAGGCCTCGTCCTTGACCATGGAGGATGTGAAGCGGTATTTGAAAGGACGCGTGGGATACATGCCGATCAAGATCGTTTGTTTTCTGCGTGAACAATAATTGCCGTCTTGACGCCCTTCGGAAAATGCGCGGTCTAAAAGCGCGATTGCCGCGCAATCGCCGGGGTGGATACCGATGATGACCCGTGGCTGCATATCGCGGATTTCTTTATATGACCTGGGATCTTTTGGTTTATAGGTCAAGAGCGTTTCTTTGGGCGGCATAATAAAACTTTTTGGCGACAGTATTGTTTCATCGTAATCTAAGGAAAGATTTTGGGCGTCATCGAGAACATCGTATATAAACCGGTCATCTTTTTTGACAACACCAACAACTTGGGTTGCGCCGGTCATTAATGATTCAACAAACTTAAGGAAATCATTTTTTGAAATCTGCATTAAGTCCATATTTTAATATTCTCCCTGTTCTGGGAAAAAATATATCGTTATCGGTCTTGCAAAAACATCGGCTTTAAATAAAATAGAGCTATGAATATATATTAAGTTCTTATTGATTTTTATTTAAAAATGCCGGAAGCGCCCTGAGATTTCTATTGTGCCGCCTTAAAGGGTGCACAAGGTATATTATCACGTTTTAAAAGGCAGTACCGGGTACTATTTCCTGATGAACCGATTATGGAACATTTTTTTATCACTATTCCCGCATTTGTAAAAGTTGGCTGTTCCTTTTTAGGAATGCTTGTGTTGTATCAATTCGGCATGCCGCTTGGTTTTTCCATTCTTATTTGGGCGGGACTGCTTGCCCTGTGGTCGGGCGCCGGTCTGGCCGGTTTGCACTATCAGGCGTCCAGTTATCTGATGCCCCAGAATTATCTGCTCATCGTAGCCATTTTTTTGTTGCTGTTTTTTACCGAGGCATTGAGCGCTACGGGCAAAATGAAGCGCACCATTGATGCGCTCACGGAATGGTTTTCCAGCAAAAGGCTGCTATTGAGCGGGCTTCCGGCCCTGGTCGGCCTGCTTCCGATGCCGGGAGGCGCTCTTTTTTCGGCCCCCTTGGTCGCTTCCGTCGATGCGCATCAGGAAATAACCCCTGCGCACAAAGCCGCCATCAATTACTGGTTCCGCCATATATGGGAATACTGGTGGCCGTTGTACCCGGGAGTGCTTTTGTCAGTACGATATTCCGGCCTGCCCCTTGCGATTTTTTTCCTTGTCCAGATGCCCTTTACTTTTGCAGCTATCCTGGGAGGGTATTTTTTTATACTGCGCGGCGTAAAAAAAGAAAGGGCCGGACGGCCGCGGGCGGCCCGGCTGGACACGCGGAGCGCGGGGTCAACGCTCATACCTATCGGGCTCTTAGTCATTGTGTCAATCGTCGGGTCAATGCTTCTGCCGGGTCTTGGTGTTGACACGGAGCTTGCGAGCCTCGTGGCCATGATTATCGGCCTGGTAATGGGCCTGGCGGTGATATTCAACGGGAACGGGGCGGCATTTAGAACGTCGTTGCACATGCTTCAGACAAAAAATACCTGGTTTATGATGGTGCTTATCCTGGGCATTCAGGCTTTTTCGGGCATTTTAAAATGCCCATTGCACAAAACGGCGGCGCTGACGCTTGTTTCCCAAATGCAAAACGAATTCATGGCAATGGGTATTCCTATTCTGCTTGTCATGGCAATAATCCCTTTTATTTCAGGCGCGGTGACCGGCGTTGCGTTCGGGTTCGTTGGCGCAAGCTTTCCCATAGTTTTTGCGCTTATCGGGCATAATCAGCCCTTGCATATTGTGATTGCGACCACCGTTTTTGCGTATGGCTGCGGTTATGTTGGAATGATTCTTTCACCCGTGCATGTCTGCCTTGTGGTCACCAACGAATATTTTAAAACGGGATTATTTTCAACGTATCGTTATATTGTTGTTCCCGCCTTGATTGTTTTTGCAACGTGCCTGGTTATGTCGTCACTCTATTATGTATTTTAAGGGTATGATTAGAAGGAGGCCACTATGCGAACAATAAAAACTATGGTTGTTTTTTTGTCTTTTTCGTGTGTTTGCTCTTTTGGAAAAGGAGGCGCTATGTCAATACTTATTGAAAGTGCGGCATTTAAAAATGGTCAACCGATTCCAGCAAAGTTTACCTGCGAGAGCCAGGACGTCTCGCCGCCTCTTGCGTGGAAAAATATTCCTGAAAAAGCAAAAAGCATCGTGATTATATGCGATGACCCGGATGCGCCTGTTGGAACGTGGGTGCATTGGGTATGCTATGATATTCCCGCGTCCGTGACGTCACTTGCCGAAGGCGTTCCTAAAACCGATTCTTTGCCCGAAGGCGGCAAACAGGGAATTTCCGATTTTAAGCGAATCGGATATGGCGGCCCATGCCCTCCATCCGGCACGCACCGCTATTTTTTTAAAATATTTGCTCTTGATGGTATGCTTGGCCTTCCGGCGGGAAAAACAAAAAAGGACATCGAACATGCGATGAAAGGCCATATTCTAGGCAAAGGCGAACTTGTAGGCGTCTATTCAAGAGTCCGCTGATGTCTCAGGCGTCCAAAGCTGCGGCCGATACGACATGGGTGTTCAAGCAGTTCCTGTATGAGGATGTGCTTCGCGATCTTGACGATCATTTCCAACGTTTAAACATAGACTATATGCCCATTAAAGGGGCGTATCTTATATGCGCCGGTTTGGCGGGTGAGATCAGGTCGCGGGCCATGTCCGATATTGATATTCTTGTCCGTGAAGGTGATTTCAACGCCGTTATTTCCCATTTCTCAACAATCCCGAACGCCGCGGTCCCGAAAAAAAGCTGGCCCCTTTACAAAAAAGGATGGCCGTTCGAAGTCGCCATTTATTATTCGCTTAAGGGGCAAATAATTAATGTAGATATTCACAAGCTTGTCAATTTTCGCCAGCGGTTTTTGCTTCCGCCCGAAATGCTGTTTATGCGCGGAACAAAACAAGGGCATAGGACATTACCATGCGCCGAAGACGCGCTTGCCATCTGTCTGTGTCACGGGTTCTCCCACGTTGGCCACGTTTTTTCCGACGCGCTGTTCGATGATGTGGCCTTATTGGCAAACGCATCAATAGACTGGGCAAAATTCAGGGAAATCGCGGCATCAACCGGCGCCGCGGCGTTCATGTATTATGTTCTTAGGAGTTATGAAAAAAAGGCGAAGATTCCGCCGATCCGGGTTTTTAAAAAGACACTAAAATTTATGTATGCCGATATTCTGCTCATGGTCGCGGGAACAAGTGAGCTTGGCTTTCTGCCGGCAATTCTCCGACGCTTGTTTGTCGAGATTCCCCTGTGCCGCGATCCGGTCGGTTTGATACTGGACAGGTGTAAAAGGTTTTCCTTCGGACCGGGGTAAAAAAACGCAAAAAACCCAATTCTATGGCAAAGTATGGATGACATATTTGCCGGCGCCACAACATGGGCAATTTACTTTTTTGGTTGTGTTGTTGGAAACACTTAATTGATTCTGATGGCCGCTGCACCCTCCCTCCAACATATCCAGGGACATTACCTCGATGATTATTTCAGGTTTTTCATATTTTTTTTTCATTACGTTGACCTCTCTTTTTTTGCCGTACCGGTTATTGACCTTATAATACGCCTGCGTATTCTATGGATTAGAATTTCTTCGCTGAAAAAGCGCATGAGCGTGCAGAAGGCGCTATTAATGAATGCAATTATAAATACCGCACATGGACTTTGGCAAGGGGAAAGTTCCCCGACAATGTTGGTCAATGACACGCGATTATAAAAAAGGTTGTTGTCGCCGGCAAAAAGCGCGTAATCATCGCCGGATTTCTTTATGAATCGATGGATCGTCAGTGTGTTTCCCGTAATAAACGCATAGCAATGGCCCTTTTTTAACGGCCCATCGCATTGAACGATAACAACGGTCTCTCCGAACGATAAAAACGGTTCCATGGAAAGGCCGTAAACCATGCATTGCCTGGTTTTATCTTCAAAAAAAAATGTCTTTATTGCATCGACCAAGACTGGTTTTACGCCGGGTAAGGCGCCTCTGGACATTTATTTCCTCCCAAAAAAACCTCTGCCTTGTCTTCTTATGAAAGTGTTTATCTCTAAAATCAGAGGATGAGATCGTATAATGCCTGCGCAAAATTGCACACCTGAGCATTTATCGCAAGCAATGAATTGCTTTCAGTATGGATTTCGCCAAAACATATACAGCAAAAATTAAAAAACTTACAGGACGAACATTGTATAAAATCAGTTTTTTTGCGCGCGCACACGGCATGGTAATCGGGGGAGCTCTGAAGAATTTCGTGGAGCGATCGGTCTTCGAATATGTTCCCCAATTTTAAGTTTCTGAAGGCCAAACACGGAGATAAATCGCCCTGGGGATTCATATAAATGGCGGTCCATCGACCGGCGCAAAGCTCGGCGTCGGTCATGATGGGCGTTTCCAAACATAGCTTCATCTGCTCTTTTAACTCGTCAAGCACTTTCGGATGCAGGCTGAGGAAATACTGCTTGTAAAAAGAATACGTGGTAAAGTCGGCCAGAACATTTTCGATCCGGGGGCTGGTGAGTATTTTAAAATAGCCGAACTTAAGCGGCAATCCACGGTCTTCGAAGAATTTACGCGTTTTTTCCATTTCGTGGATATTAAAATCAAGAATGCTCATGGCAAACGATACCCTGAAGCCGTTTTCTTTTAATGCGAGAGCGTTTTTCATGATCGCATCCAGAGCGCCAGGTACGCCGAAATAAGCGTCATTCTTTTCGGCAATATGGGAAAAAACGGACATTTGTATTTTGGCGAAAAAGCCCCGGTTTCTTATGAGAAAATCAAGGTGCTTTTGGGTGAGTAAAATTCCGTTTGAAAAAAGCGTGCAATAAAAAAAGCCTTGTTCAATTGCACAAGAAAGAACGTCGAGAATGTCTGGCCGGAGGAACGGCTCGCCGCCCGTAATGTGGAGGTGGATTACGCCGCTTTTCGAAAGTTTTTCCAGCGCCAAGCACAATTGGTCCGTGGAAAGTTCGTTAAACGAACGCTCTTTCAAAAAACAATACCCGCACCGGGCATTGCACCGCGCTGTGACTTCGACGCTGGCCATGAAGGGATATCCCTTGCGCGCGATGCGGTCCAATTTATCGAATATGAGTTCGGACGCCATTTAGCTATTCCGGAAGGAATGTAATAAGGCCGTTGTCACCAAGATTCTTTATAAAATCGGAAACATCTTCGGCGGCCTTGGCCGGCAAAACATCGTATTCTTCGCACAAACGGCGGCTGATTTTGTCGAAAGAAAAGCCCTTGTTGAGCAGGCCCCAGATAAAAGCGCCGGTGCCGTTAAACGAACTTATGGTTGAATCCTTCCGGTTGTAAATAAACAGCTCGCCCCCTACTTCCTTTGAAGAGAGGTCGCCCTTTATTGAATAATTCATGTCTGACCTCCGGCATGGTGATATATGAAAGGACGGATGGTTTCGTCGTTTTTAAAATGAAGCCGTTTACATTCCACGCTTGCGCATAATCGTTCGGCGTTGTCGAGGATTTTCTTGCCGAAAAAATCAGATAACGGGAACATGAATGTCTGGGCAAGCGTAGAAATATATTTGTTTTTAAAAGGCAGGTTTTCGATTGTGTTGGTCGTGCTTTTTTCAATAAAGAAAATCGTCCGCAAATCCACGCCCCGGTTGACGCACTTTTTAAGCGTTTTTCGTTCAGCATAGGGCGTCGAATATATTTTATACGCGCTTTCACGATAGGGAAGAATGATGTTAAAATCATCATTTAATAATTGCCCCGGCGAGACAAGCAAACGCGCGATTGTGGATTTTCCCGCGCCCGATGGGCCGGAAAATGCGATCCCGCGTTCGCCGAAGGCGATTGCCGAGGAATGAAACGGAAGCCCGCCCTTCAGGACAGCGCACATCGATACCGCCAGCCTTACAAAAGCCATAAGGGCCCTGGTTTTTGTTTTTTCACTGCTTGCGCTTCTAAAACCCAGGGTCATTTTTTTTTCGGCATTGTTGACGCATGCGAATGCGCCTTTGAATTTTATGATAAAACCCCCGTTTTTCTCATAATAAAAGTGGTTTTGGCGCCGCACAAACCCTTTTGACGGTAATGAGAAGGAATTATACGGGACAATGGTAATAACAAAATTGCATTGTCCTTGTTTAATGGACATAAAGACTTTATAGTCTTTGTAAAATGATTCGGGAAAATTAAAAAAGTCGGATCGGCGCTGTATTTTAATTTTAAACGTGGCGATATCAAATATCATTCCTTAAAAATACATTTTTTGCCCGGAAACGTGCGAGTATTTGATGCGCCTCTGAACGCAAAAACAGAAAGAGAACTATCGGATTCTCTTTCCGTTAGAATATGAATTAACGGGAGGTTTTATTTAAGCAACTGCAAAACGCTTTGCGGAACGGAATTCGCCTGGGCGAGCATTGCGGTTGCGGACTGCATCAGGATCTGGTTCCTTGTATAGGTTGCGGTTTCCGAGGCAAAATCAACGTCCCGGATCTGGGATTCCGCGGCCTGCTGGTTGGCGACCCCTGTTTGGTCGTTGTTCACCGAGTCCTGGAGCCTGTTTGTCATCGCGCCTATTTCCGCGCGCATGGTGTTCACGCGTTTGAGCCCGGTAAGGTTTGTCGCGGGGCCGGCGCTCATCGGTTGAAAAAAGTTAGTTTCTATATCGTTTTCAACGGGGTTGCCGTCTATCAGG
>JBAVGL010000487.1:0-5624 GCA_049684795.1 Chitinivibrionales bacterium
TAACGCCCATAAGCGCTTGGAACAATTCGCAGAAGGTCGTTCTCAATACCACGGCATCAGGCGCAGGCATACCCGAAAATATGTATAATTTCCCCGTATTGATTCGGTTGACAAAGCTCAATTTCGATTTTCTCTCCGCGCGCACAAACGGCTCCGACGTGCGGTTTATCAAGGCCGATAATACCGCCCTTCCTTATCAAATCGAACGATGGGACGCGGTGAACGGGTTCGCCGAAATATGGGTTGGCGTCGATACCGTTTTCGGCAATAACAGCACGCAATACTTCACCATGCTCTGGGGGAATTCCGACGCCGCTACTGCGTCAAACGGCAGCGCGGTGTTCGATACCGGCATTGGTTTCCAGGGTGTCTGGCACATGGGCGACACCGACGGCGTGTCCTGCGTTGACGCCACGAACAACCACTATGACGGCACCTTATATGCAATGTCGTCCGCATCCTCGGTGACCGGCGCCATCGGCGCCGCGCGGATGTTTGACGGGGCTACGAATTACATTATTATGTCGAACACCGCAAGCGGCAAGCTTAATTTTCCGCAGAACGGCGTATATTCCGTGTCCGCTTGGGTATATACCGAGGCATTGGATTTAAATTATCACAGTATCATTTCAAAAAGCAACCAACAGTACGGTCTGCAATTGGGCAACCAAAACACATGGGTGTTTTTTGAATTTGAAAACAAACAAGGGTGGGAAACGACCGAAGCCCCGGCAATGGTCAAAACCTGGCAATACCTGGCGGCGGTTCGTTCCGGCGCAACGCAATATATATATGTAAACGGCGTGCTTGCCGACAGCACTATTACACTGACGTCCGATGGTTCCGACCGGTACACCAGCGAAAACGTATGCATCGGCAAGCGTGCCGGCGAAACTAATCGCTGGTGGAACGGCATGATCGATGAGGTAAGGATTTGCAGTTGTCCCACCAGCGCAAACTGGATAAAGCTTTGTTATATGAACCAGAAGGCGACTGACGCGTTGGTTACCTTTAAGTAGCTGAGGAGGAGTTATGAACAAACTGAAAATATTGATTTTGTCTCTGTTGGTTATTGTTGCTGCTTCTTTTGCCAATGTTCCGGGCGGAGGCTCGACCGGCGCCAATGTAACAGTAAAAGACAACGGAACCACCGTGGTGCTGGACAACGGGATCGTTGCCATCACGGTCACGAAGGCGAGCGGAACTATTAAAACCTGGACCTATAACGGAAAAAATGTTCTTACCGGCGGCAATGACGGCGGTCAGGTGTACTGGGAACTTGAAGCGGGAAACGGCGTGTATACGCTGGAGGCCGATCCAGCAACCAACGGTGGAGACATGGCCGAGGTGCGCATGCACATGGTTGGGTCGCCCCAGGACGTTGACATCGACTATGCGCTCCTGCGCGGCAACACGGGCTTCTACGCCACCGGCATCCTCTCGCATCCCGCGAGCTATCCCGCCTGGAACGGCGGCGAGTGGCGCGTAAACGTTTATGTGGGTTCGACCTTCGACTGGCTGAGCGTCGACGCAAAACGCAATAAAATGATGTGCTCCGGAGCGGACTGGGCGGCCGGCGTTGCGGTGGCGGGCGCTCCCAAGGAAGTGTTGCAATTGACCACGGGCATTTACAAGGGACAATACGAATGCAAGTACAGCTACAGCGCCGATTTCGGCGAGGAAGAAGCCTGGGGATGGACTTCAAGCACCGATAGCATCGGGATCTGGGTCACGCTTCCGAGCATAGAATATTATAATGGCGGGCCCAAGAAACGCGAACTCACGTGCCAGGCCGGCCCGGCCATGCTGAACATGTTCGGCGGCTCGCATTACGGCATGGGAAATAACGAAGTCGTGGCCGCGGGAACGGCAGTCCGCAAGATCTACGGTCCATTCTTTTACTATTTAAATAAAGCTAAGCCGGGAACGGCCGATTTCCACAATGTTTTGTTTAACGATGCAATAGCCCAATCCAAGGCCGAGCAAACCGCCTGGCCATATACCTGGTTCAAGGACACGGGATATGTGCAGGAGAGCGCACGCGGCACGGTAAGCGGCACGTTTGCCATCACCGACCCCGGAGCGCCCAATGCCTCGCCGGTTGGAATGTGGATCGGCTTGGCCCCCGATGTCGGAGATTTTCAGCAACAGTTCTTTACCTACGAATTCTGGGTCAAGACCGGACCCGGCGGCGCCTTTACAATTCCGCACGTGATTCCCGGCGCCTATGCCCTCTATGCCTTCGGACCCGGCGGGCCCGGTACATTCAAAAAGACCGGGGTCACGGTCACGGCCGGACAAACCCTTAATTTAGGAACGGTGAGCTGGACGCCGCCGCGCACCGCGTCCACGATCTGGGAAATCGGCTACCCCGACCGCGACTCACACGAGTTTCTGAATGGAGATTCGCTCTACGGTTACTGGCAGACGGCCTACATCAACTATGCCACTGAATTCCCCAATGGAGTAACCTACACGGTCGGCACAGACAAATACTCCAAGACCTGGAACTGGGCCATTATGAACGCCCAAACCTGGAAAGTGAACTTCACCCTGCCTAACGCTCCTACGGGCACTAAGGGAGGATTCTATCTAGGGCTTGCGTCAAGCGATGGCTCGCGCCTAACTTTCAACCTCAATGGCACGCAGATCGCAACTATTAATCCGGGCAGCACGTCCGACGCGGTTGTCCGTCTGGGCAGCCACGGCGCGTTCTGGGACACTTCATTTACATTTAACGCGTCCGCGCTCAAGGCGGGCACCAACACGCTTTCCATCGCCCAGAGCGGTGGCACGCTCGAATGGGACTATTTACGGATGGAAGCCGACGGTACGGGAGTGCCGACCGGAATAAACAGCGCACCAATATCCGCCGCCCTGGTTCATCATGCGATTTTTTTAAAAAGCGTTTTCTTAGTAGGCGACGGAATTCATGGGCTGGATTTGATCGGGCCGAACGGCCGGACGCTCGCGCATTCCAAGGCAGGGCAGGCGTTGAATCTTTCTGGCTTTTCGTACGGGCTGTATTTCGCGCGCTGCGGCGCGGAAATTGTTCCCGTACCCTGGACACATTAGCTACTGCGTCTTAATCATATACGCGTTTCGCTCAGATAGTTCCTGACTACAGTAGCTTATCCGCCTGCCTGCGCTGCCGCTTCGGCAGGCAGGCCCTTGGGCGGGATAAAGATAATAGAATATGTTAAAATATACTTTCAATCATTTTGCAAGAAGGAGGTTTCGTATGAAGCACAAATACAGCAATTCATTAACAAGAAGGAGGTTCTGTATGAAAGATAAATTTCCCATAGTTGCCGCAATTGCGATCGGAATGCTATTTGCCGTTGCAGGGTCCACGAGCGCCCAGGCCACCGCGCGATACATGGAAAAACTCGACCGCGGCCTCGTTGCAGTCCAATCCGGGAGCGGTTATTTTTTGAGCTGGCGGCTTTTCGGCACCGACCCCCAGGACGCTACATTCGGGTTCAACGTTTACAAAGGAACAACGAAACTCAATTCTGCGGTCATTACCAATTCCACGGACTATCAGGACAACAGCACCGGCACCGGGACGTATACGGTCAAACCGGTGACCAACGGCGTCGAAGGGGCGGCCTCCGAGAACGCCATGGTCATTACCGGCGGCTACCTGAACATTCCTCTGACCAGCCCCGGTCCCAACACGGCCAATGATTGCAGCATCGGAGACCTTGACGGAGACGGCCAGTATGAGATCGTGCTCAAATGGGATGCGACAAACGCCAAGGACAATTCGCAGTCGGGGGTGACCAGCGACGTCTATCTTGAGGGATTAAAATTGACTTCCACGAATCCAAGCATGTGGAGGATCGACCTTGGACCGAACATCCGGGCGGGCGCGCACTATACCCAGTTTCTGGTGTACGACTTTGACGGCGACGGCAAGGCCGAGGTTGCCTGTAAAACCGCTCCCGGCACAAAGGACGGCACCGGCAGCTATTTAAAAATGGGGCCCGCGGCCGGCGCGGATAATACCGTTAAGTACGCCAATTCCGACGGTTATATATTGTCGGGCCCGGAATGGTACACGATTTTTGAAGGAGCTACGGGTAAGGAACTTACCACGGTTAATTATAAACCTCCACGCTATGGAAATCTCAATCCCACGTCCGCCGAGCTTATGGCGGAATGGAACGATTCCTACGGCAACCGCGTGGATCGCTTTCTGGCGTCCGTTGCCTATCTTGACGGGGAACGGCCCAGCGCGATCCCCTGCCGGGGTTACTATACGCGCACGTGCCTCTGGGCCGTGGATTGGAGAAACGGCAAACTCACGGAACGGTGGTATTTTGACACGGACTCCAGCGGTAAAGGAAAAGATGGAAAACCTTTGAAATCTACAACGCCGACGTCCGGAGACGGCTACGAGACCATGGGGTGCCATAGCCTCCGTCAAGGTGACGTGGATGGCGACGGGTTCGATGAAATAGTCTATGGCGCCATGACGGTCGATCATGACGGCCAGGGACTTTACTCCACGGGTTTGAGGCACGGTGACGCCCTGCACTTGGGGGCCTTTGACCCCGTCAGGGGCGGATTGCAAGTTTGGCAGGTGCATGAAGAGACGGGCGCGCCCCCCAACGGAAACGGCGGAATAGCCGCGACTTACCGGGACGCCAAAACCGGAGCTATTATATGGTCTGATCCGGGCACGACCGACAACGGACGCGGGTGTTGCGGACCGCTCGTTACCGGCACCACGGGCTGGCAGTTTTGGTCTGGCGCCGGCGGGCTCTGGGACGTCAGCCACAAAAGTGTTGGGAGCTCGCCTTCGTCCGATAATTTTACCATGTGGTGGGGCGCCGATCTTACACGCGATTTGGAAAACGGGACGTCGGTCACTCCTTATGGCAGCGCGGGCGGGCCAAGTTTAAACGCAACCGGCTGCACTTCGTGCAACGGCTCAAAATCAACGCCATGTCTTACCGCCGACATCTTCGGGGACTGGCGTGAAGAAGTGGTATATACGACCAGCAATTATGACGCGCTGCGTATTTACACAACCACCACGCCGACAACTAACCGGTTGTATACGCTGATGCATGACCCGATCTACCGCATGAGCGTCGCCACGGAGAATGTGGCGTATAACCAGCCGCCGGAACCGGGCATTTACATCGGCCCCGGCATGACCCTTCCGCAGGCGAAGCCGAACATCAAGTATTATGACGGCACATCGGTTTCTCCCGATCTGGTCCAGGTCTATAAACATATGCCGGTGAATGCTTCCATGAAGGCTTTCGGTAATTGTTCGGTGACCCTACCCGTTCAGTTCAACGGCATGCCGAAGATTGTTGCGGTCTTTGACTGCGCGGGAAAGCTTCTGCATAAGGCTGTTGTCAAGAACAATACCATCAACCTTCAGAGGGATTTTGGTTTGTCAAACGGTTTGTATATGGTACGTGTCAATGAAAAAGCGCTTCCAGCGAGCTACTGATTAGGTAACGCCCTGACGCCGATAGTCCTGAAAAAAGACATCGGCGTCAGGGTTTTTAAGTAATGAAGAACGTAGTACAATCAATTTACCGTTTATGCAAAATAGCCGGATATCTCACCCACAATTAACAAAACGGAGGTGTTTTATGGTC
>JBAVGL010000488.1:0-39942 GCA_049684795.1 Chitinivibrionales bacterium
GGTCAGGGTCTCGGGACTGAAGGAAACGTTGAACATCAGCGCGCGGAAGTCCGTGTCGGTTTTCATGCCATAGGCGCGGACATTGTCGGACCTCTTAAACGCTCCGGCGACCGTTGAATCCTGTTTATACGGGTTAATCCAGAGGTTCTGCGCGGCAAACAGCGCCCAGTATGCCGCCGACGGGGCCTTTACAAATGAAGACAGATATGAATTCGAAACGGCGTTAAACAGGCTCAGGCTCCCGTACGTTCCGTCCGGCCCGGCGCTCAGGCCTTCGTAAGAGTCCCAGAAAACGCTCATGGCCCTGTTGCCGAACTTCTGCGCGAGCCCCGCGAACATATTGGCAACGAAAATTCCGTTCGACGCCTTTTGAAGAAGGCTGCTCATGACGACCGACGAATTGAACTCGCTCAACATGACGTAGACGCTTTCGGGGGAGACAAGCGAGCGCGCGATCCATGAAACGAGGCTGTCGGTCTGGTTGTAAACGTAGTCGATCTCTTGCATCATGTCCGTGGCCGCGGGGGTCGTGGAATAGTAGGGATACGAATGAAAATCCACGCCGTCGCAGTACTTTTTTCCATCGGCTTTTTCCCGGGCGCCGATGGTGTCGATGAAGGTCTGAGCCCATGATTTGCCGTTGAATACGCCGCTGTTTTTCACATAAAAATCGGCGTTCGAAAGCACGGGCCCGAAAATTTTTATGGTGGAATCGACCTGCTTCATCGCCGTGGCGAATTGCAGGTATTTTTCCGCGTACATGAGCGAGTTGACCGGCCCGCCTTCCTCCCATTCGCCGTCCATTTCATTGCCTATCTGCCAGAACTTGATGTTGTACTTTTTAACGACGTTCGCGTAATATACCCACGACGCGGCTTCCCGCGGCGTTCCCGTGCCGTAATTGACGCATATCACCGGGACCGCGGAGTCGCTGATCGACCGTACATACGTCATGAATTTTTCAAAATCCCAGGTGACCCATCCGGTATTATAATCCCGCCGTAAAACATTTCCCTCATGGGTCGGCAGGGCAACGACCCTCGTCTGGTCCGTGGCATACCCTGAACCAGTATAGTTGTTGGTATTAACCGAGACTTGTTTTCCCTGCGCGTAAAGGTACACTTCCTTTACTTCCACGCTTTTTTCCCGGTCCTTGAATTTATTGACGATCACGCGCACGTACCAGACCCCGGCAGACGGCAGCGCGCTCGTAAAAACCATCTGATCGTTGCCCGTTACCTGCTTCCGGGTCTGCCACAAATTGTCGGAATATTTAAATGGCCCGGGATACGGCGCGGGCGAGACAAAGAAGTCTATGTTGAAATCGACCGCGTATTTGTCTCCCCATACGATAACGATGGAGTCCACGGCCGTGGAAGCGGGAAATTGAAGATAAAAATACGGCGCGCTTCCGGAAACCAGTTCATCGCTGCGCCAGAACGTGGAGGTGTCGCCGTCGGTTATTTTTGATGTCTCCATGAAGCCATAGGAGTATGCCGAAGTGCCGCGGTCCAGGGTCATGCCTTCGAAGCCGGGTTTGAACACGGATGAATCGCATACCCAGACGCTGTCGGCGTTGTAGACCCCGTTTCCGTTCCAGTGATAGCCGTTTGAAATGGAACCGTTGGGAAACCTGAACAAACGGTAATTGGACGTCGACAGCCCGTTTTTAATGTCCTTGTATACCTGGGTGTCATTCCAGATCGGCAAACAGGTGCCGGTAAGGTTTCGGGGATTTATCGCGCTTCCCGTGGATGAAGGGTCAAAAGAAACCGTTGCGCCCGATGCGGCGCCGAAAAAGATTGTCGAACAAATACAGACAACGATTGTTTTTTTGATCATTTTCATCATTTCTCCAGAGGAAATTTTGAATTTTTTGGGGACGCGCGCATCGCGATGGAAGGCTCTTACCCGATCACCGCTTCAATAAAATGGTCTTTTCCATCGGAAAAGGCCGGAGCGCTGTTGCCGTCAATTTTTTTTCCGTCTATTTCAAGCGAAACAACGCCCTTGTTTTTATGGCGGGGATTTTTGACTTGAATATGATAAGTGGCGTTTCGAAATACCCGGACCATTGTGAACCCGTCCCATTCGCGCGGAATGCACGGATCGATGATCAGGCCGGAATACGAAGGCCGGACGCCAAGGATGAACTGGGTGGCGGCCTGATACGCCCATGATGAGGTGCCCGACAGCCAGCTATTTCGGGCAAGACCGAACTGCGGGTGCTCGTTTCCCAGAATGTTCTGGGGATACACGTACGGTTCGCATTGGAATTCGTCAATGCAGTCGTTTTTGGCCGCGGGATTGATCTGACGGTAATATTCATACGCGCGCTCGCCGTTGCCCATCATGGCCTCGGCGATCATGACCCATGGATTGGTATGCAAAAAAATTCCGCCGTTTTCCTTTGCCCCCGGCGGATAGGTGGTGATGCCGCCTTTTGACGGATCGAAGCCGTTGAAACCGGGAGCGCTGAGCTTAATGCCCTTTGATGTATTAAGGCGCTCAAAGACCGATTGCAGGGCGCTTGTTGCCCGGTCGGGGGGCGCGAAACCGGAAAGCACGGCCCACGATTGACTATTGATATAGATCTGCCCCTGCTCGTTGTTTCGAGACCCGAGCGGCGTTCCGTCGTGGTCAAAATACCGCACATACCACTGGCCGTCCCAGGCATTGTCGTTGTAGGCTTTTTTCATGCCGTCATAATACGCCGTATACGTCGCGACAAGCGACTGGTCGGAAAGGTGGCGCGCCAGTTCCATCATTTCGAGCAGCGCCTTTCCGAAAAGGCAGGCTGTAAATGACGATTCGGCCCCGACTTTCAAGTTCACCGTGTCGTTCCAGTCGGCAAAACCCAAAAGCGGCAACCCGTGTTTCCCCCGGTCGCTCCAGGTGAATGACAGCGCCCTTTTCAAATGTTCGAGCACCGACGCCCGCTCGAGCGGTTTTCCGGCATCGTCCTTTTCATAAAACGGGACAATCTCCTTGAGAAAGGCCTCGTCCCCGGTTTCCTTGACGTACGCGCAAACTGCCAGGACCGACCATACATGGTCGTCGCTGTAATAATGGGGAAGGTCGTTGCGCTCGAGGGAATCGCCCTCGTTGCCGGCCATGGTGAGCGGGTTGAACTGGTGCAGGGCGCTGCCGTTTTTTTTCTGGACCGAAAGCAGCTTGACAAGGAGGCCCCTGGCGCGGTCGGGCGCGCGGTCCATGATACCCATGACGTCCTGTGAGCTGTCCCTGAAACCGAGCTCCCTCGACCCGTATGCCAGTTGATAGAGCGAAAGGTACCGCGACCAGTTGAACGTGATGAAGCATTGGCGCGGATTATGGATGTTAAGCATCCGGTTCATGGCAAGGTCGGGCGTAACGGTCCGCACGCGCGAAAGGTACTTTTGCCAGAATCGGGACAGGTCGTTAAGCGCGCGGGAGACCGCCAGCGGGTCGCAATACTTCCGGGACTTTTCCTGTATCGCCTGGACTGAGGCTTCCTGGCCGAGCTGGGTGACGATCGCGCGGCTTTCGCCAGGCTTAAGCGTGCCGAAATGATGGAGGAGGGCGCCGATATTGTCGCCGCGAAGGGCCTCGTAGCCCGACAATTCCTTATCGTCAAGAGCTCCCGGATGCGCCCACGTTCCGTATTCGTTGTCGCCCAGAAACCGCGTCCGGTCGGTCTCAAACGACGAGGCAATGCAATTCGTCGTGAAATAATTGAGCTTGAAGTCGCGGTACATGAACGGATACTGGATAAGGATGGTCCTGCCGTCTTCGCCGTGCACGTATTTGCTTTGCATGGTTTGCGGGACCCAGTCGGCGTTGGAAAATTGTTTCAGCGCGTCGGGATGGGAATATTCGACGACCGGAACGCAGTCGACTTCCCTGGCCGTTTGCGATTGGTTGGTGACGGTTATGAGGCGTATTTCAACGCTTTCGTCAAGAGGAACGAAAATCGTCGCGTCGACGCCGATGCCTTTGAAGCTGGAAATGATCCGCGAATATCCAAGGCCGACACGGCATTCAAAATGGTCGAGATGGTCGAGCGTCGGCACGAAATATGGAGAAAAGAGAGTATATCCTTCCCCGTTTTTAACGCGAAGATACAGGGTCTCTCCTTTAAACTCGGAAGCGGGGAGCTGCGCGACATACCGGGTTATGCGGTTAAGCGACGGATCGCCCTTGCACAGCAGCGCTCCGCCCGTATGGTCAACGAACCCTCCGAACGCGAGCGTGCCGATATAATTGATACACTTGACGGGCGTCTTCGGATTGGTTATGACATATTCCCGCGCTTCGTCGTCAAAATAACCATAGTGCATGAGAGATCATCCTGAATAATTTTAATTGCTTAAACCCATCTGAAGCACCTCACCCCTGCCGCTTCACGTCTTCCCCTCTCCTTGGCAAGGAGAGGGGACAAAGGGGTGAGGTGTTCTGCGTTGATCGCCAATAGTTATTTCCCCGGTCCCAATATTACAATAATCCTGTGCTCGTGCGCGTCATTAAAAACAGGAACCACGTTGCCCCGTTGCTCTTTTCCGTCAACAATGACCTTGTATGTTCCGTTGCAGACGTGGGCGGGGTTTTCAACGGAAATGAAATACACGGCGTTCCTGAATTTTCTTTTCACGTCAAATCCGTTCCACTCGCGCGGAATGCAGGGGTCGATGCGCAGCCCGTCGAATTCGGGACGCACGCCGAGTATCCACTGCGAGACTGCCACGAAATTCCAGGCCGCGGTGCCGGTAAGCCACGAGTTTTTGGCCTCTCCTTGACGCCGCGCGTCCTTGCCGGCGATCATCTGGGCGTATACATACGGTTCCAGCCGGTGCACCTGGCTGATCTCTTCGCGAAACGCGGGGGAAATCTTGGCGTAATAATCCATCGCCTCCGCGCCCCTGCCGAGCATTGCCTCGGCGATGATTATCCACGCGTTGTTATGGCAGAAAACCCCGGCGTTTTCCTTGTATCCAGGCGGATACGACGACACTTCGCCGAGGTTAAGATAATACCGGGAATACGCGGGGTTTAGCAGCACAATACCGTGCGGCGTGTCCAGGTACTTCTTGACGGATTCGAGCGAGCGCCTGGCCTCGCCCGTTTTCCCGCCTATGCCGGCCATGACGCAAAACCCCTGGGACTCGATGAATATTTTCCCTTCGGCGCATTCCGCGCTCCCGATTTTCTTTCCGTCATTGTCGTATGCCCGCACGAACCACTCGCCGTCCCAGCCGTGGCGCATGATCGTTTCGGTCATTGTTGTGATATGGCCGTCCGCGCGGGAGGCCTCCTTTTCATTCCCGATGCGCGTGCATAAAGAACTATACTCGCGCCCTATATACACGAACATGCCCGCTATCAGGACCGATTCGGCTGTTTTTCCGTCTTTGTTGGTGCAGGTCTGAAAGGATTCATCGGGCGTGCTGGAAAAACAATTGAGGTTCAGGCAGTCGTTCCAATCGGCCCTGCCGATGAGCGGCAAGCCGTGCGGCCCCAGATTATTGACAACATGATCGAACGAACGCGTAAGGTGGCCGAAAAGAGTGTCACGGCGTTTAGGATCGCCGTCAAAGGGGACTTGTTCGTCAAGTATGCCGAAATCTCCGGTCTCTTTTATATAGGCGCATACGCTCAGGATAAGCCACAGCGGGTCGTCATTGAAATTCCCGCCGATTTCGTGGTTGCCTTTTTTAGTGAGCGGCTGATATTGGTGATACGCGCTGCCGTCTTCGAACTGGGTCGCGGCGATGTCGAGGATACGCTCGCGCGCCCGGGCGGGGATTTGATGCACGAACCCCAGAACGTCCTGGTTCGAGTCCCTAAACCCCATGCCCCGGCCGATGCCGGATTCAAAATATGAAGCGCTGCGCGACATGGTGTACGTGACGATGCACTGGTACTGGTTCCAGATGTTTACCATCCGGTCTATTCGGGGATCGATGGTTTGCGCATGATAGACCGAAAGGAGCGCGCTCCAGTGCTCTTTAAGCTCCGCAAGCGCCCGGTCGACGGCCTCGACCTTAGAGTATGCCTTGATGACGGCCCTAGCCTTGGCTTTATTGATGACGCCGGCCGATTCCCACTTGTCATCCTCCGCGTTTTCAACGTATCCGAGAAGGAAAACGAATTGGGTTTCCTCGCCGGAACCAAGGTCGACCGACAGATTATGCGACGCCATGGGGTGCCAGCCGTCGGCGATGGAGTTCGCGGAGCGGTTGCGCATGACGGAATCCGGGGCCTCGAAACCGTTGGCCGGGCCTAAAAAACAGTCGCGGTCGGTATCGAAACCCGAAACGGGCTTGTTTACCGAATAATAGGCGTAATGGTTCCTGCGTTCGCGGTACTCGGTTGTATGGTACATGGCCGGGCCGTCGACCTCGACCTCTCCGGTGCTGAAATTGCGCTGGAAATTGGTCATATCGTCGAGGGCGTTCCATAAACAAAATTCAACGCAGGAAAACAGAGAAATGGATTTTTTGAAGGGCGAAATGTTTTTCAGGACCACTTTGTGGATTTCGACGCTTTCGCGTACGGGCACGAAAAACAGGACGCTTGCCGAAAGGCCGTTTTTGCATCCGGTAATTTCGGTATACCCGAGCCCGTGCCTGCATTCGTATGAGTCAAGGTCCTGCTTGACTGGTTTCCACCCCGGAGACCACACGCGCCCGCCGTCGTTGATGTAAAAATACCGGCCGTTCATGTCCACAGGAGCGTTATTGTACCGGTACCGGGTGATCCGGCGGAGCCGCGCGTCTTTATAAAAGCAGTATCCTCCGGCGGTGTTGGAAATGATGGAAAAAAAGTCCATCGTCCCCAGGTAGTTTATCCAGGGATAAGGGACATGCGGGGTGGTTATGACATATTCTTTCGCATCGTCGTCGAAATGTCCGTATTTCACAGGCCATCCTTATTGGCGGGCAATCTTATTTGACGCTTATGGCGGTCACTGAATACGGCGCAAGCTTGAGCTGCATCGGTTCTTTTATGTCAATCGGCCTCGAATCAGGACCTTTTTTACCTGAGGCGCCCGTTAGTTCGCTAATGGTCCCTTTTCCGGTAAAGCCCGGTATTTTCAACGTGACCATGGCGCTGGTAGCCGGATACTTGTTGACGATCATCAAATGCCTGGTCCCGTCGGGATGGACGGTCAAGTAGCCGGAAACATTGTTGTCGCTCATCGCGCATTCGACCATTTTCCCGCGGACATTATCGCTGGCCATTTTGAACGCCCAGTACGACGGCCGGGGCACGTTGTCGCCGTCGGGCGCGCCGGTGCGTGAAAGGTAGCCGTAATCGCCGCCCTGCTCGGTCATGTCGTTGTGGATGTCCCAGTACGAGGCCTGCTCGATATTCACTTTCGCGAGCATTCCCAGATAGTCGGCGACGAAAAGAGCATTGACAATGGAAAGCGTTTGCTTGCCGGGTTTGAAATCGACCGAGTTCCACTCGGTCAGCCAAACCTGGTACTGTTTCCCCGGCGCGCCGTATTCCTTTGTCTGCGTGCGCACGAGCGAAAGGATCTTGTCGAGCCCTTCCGGGGCGGCAAGGAGGCCCGGATCGTTTTCCTCGCCGGAGTGCTGCGAATAATGGTGCACGATGACGCCGTCGGCAAGGTCCTTGGTGTGCTCAAAGACCGTTTTGTTCCAATCCCCTTCAAGCACCCATACCACGGAAACGAGAATGGCCGGATCAACCTGCTTCATCGCCTTGATGAATTCCACCGCGCGTTTGCCGTATTCTTCGGCGGTGCAATGCTTGGGGTGCCAGTCGCCGTAGAGTTCATTGCCCACTTCCCAATATTTGACCTTGGCTTTTTTATCGATATTGACATGCTTGACCCAGTCGGCCGCCTCCTGCGGAGTGCCCGTGCCGAAATTCACGGTGATCATGGGTTCGGTGTTGGTTTCCTTGCAGAAACCGAGGAACTCGTCGATATCGACCAGGTTGTCTTTTTTAGCAAGCACTTCTTTCCAGTGGTCTTCGTCGGCGCGCAGTCCGCCGGGATATCTGAGGACCTTATGATTTACGGCCTTGACATAATCGACTGTGGCTGGCTTAAGCAGATCGCCGTCCCAAAGGGCGGCGTTTATCCCGAAAATCCCGTCGTTGATCGACGGTGTAACGACCGTGTTGAGCGAGCCCGCGGCAACAACGGCCACTTCGGCCGCCACGGGGGCCTTTCTGACCTCACGTTCGTTCGTCAGCGTGATATTGTCCATGACAAATGTTCCGGTCGATCCGTCCCCCGAAGGCTTGATGTCGATTTTGACGACGCTGTCGAGGTCGAATTTCCCGTTCTGTATGGCCTCGGGCGGTTGCCAGTACGGGAACTTGTAAAACGCCTTGAAGGGAACGAGCACTTCGTTCCATCCGCGTTCCCCGCCGCTGCTGGCTATGAATATCTCGTTGCCCGCGTCGCTGACCTGGACATTGATGGGCTGGTATGCCTTGTCGGTATAGAACATGAATTTCAGGCCCCAGTATCTGGTCCAGTCGCGTTTTTTAAGCGGCGATTTATGAGTGGAATAATCGTACATGATATCACACCAGTCATTGAGCTTGTACGTGATGGCTATGGCCTTCTGGCCGCCGTTTTTGCACGTTGACTTGACAATTTCAAATTTCGCCTCCGATTTCGGCCCCTTGGCTACGTCCCACGTCTGGTCGTCATGCGTTTCAAAATCATGCAGGACAAGGTCGGGCTCGCTTGATTTGAATGACGCCCAGTACTCGTCGGGGTCCACATAGCCGGGAATGGATTCGATAAATGCCATGTCCTCGACGTAGAGGCGCACGGGCTTGCCGTCCTCAACCTTGTTCTCGCCTTTGTTCGTGGAGAAACGGATCTCGTTGATTTGCCTCCAGTCAACATCCGCGACAATTTCCGCTTTTTTGTCCGCGTCCCAGAATTTGCCCTTGTCCTGGAAACGACGGAGCGGGACCATGAAATATTTCCACGTTGTGTCGAGTTTGCCGAAGTCTCCAAGCATGAGCTTTGTCTGCACCTTTTTCTCTCCGGCTTCCAGGTCGAGCAATCCGATATACACCGTGCTCGTTCCAACGCCGCCTTTTGCCCAGAACCCGAGCCCGGCCGCCTTGGCTTTGCGAAGTGGTTCAAGGTTGAAATTATTGCCTTTTCCCAGGGCCACGGTCACGCCGGAATAATCGGTATTGTCTTCATAGCACGCCAAAATCCCCGAATACTCCTTCGACGTGCCTTTCTGGACCTTGAACGCGGTTTTCCCGCCGTAAACATACACGAACCCGCCGGAGGGGAAGTCATTTTTAAAAAGGTTTTTGACCGGCTTGATGGCCGGATCGGGCAGCGGCGGCGAAGCGATGATTTCGTTCTGGTCGTCCCAGTATTCTTCCTGTTTTTCCGGGCGGGGCTGATAAACGTCCTTGCAGACGAAAATGTCGTCGACCCATGCCCGGAATTGCTTATTGTCGCCCTTTCTGATTTCCAGGCGGAATTCGGCCACCTGGTCCCAGTCGAATTTGTTGGCGACCTCCACTCGTTTTTTTTCGTCCCAGTAAACGCCCCGTTTCCCGAAATCCGCGAGCGGTATGCTTACGTGCCGCCATTCCTTGGTTATCCCGCCGTAATTGTTGAGCGGCACGCGCACGACGGTCTTCTTGCCGTCGGATTTTTCGTCGTCGGCCAGGGCGACCTGGGCAATTTCGCCGCCCTCGTTGCCCTTGATCCAGAATTCCAGCGCGCCGGTCGCGTAGTACGGCGTCATATCGTACAGCAGGTTGTAAAGACACACCGCGCCGCCGGAGTAATCGGCGGGCACAAGGTCGAACTGCAGGGAAACTTCGCTTTCATGGCCCGACTCCTCGGGAATGAACACGCGAGATTCTTCGGGGTACACGTATTGATAGCCGCCGGCGACGAAGTCCTCGTCGAAAAATCGGAAAACCACGTTTTTGTTTATGGCCCCGGCTTTTCCCGCGGCGTTCTTATCAAGCGCCGAGGCGAGAGGCTTGACCTGAAGATGCAGTCCGCAGCTTGAAAGAACGAGGAAAAAAATTGCAATGACGTAAAGAGGAATTTTGCCGAAGCGCATTCGATGTATCATTGAACGGTCCTTATTTTGATTGAACGGAAGATTTTTAAAACAACACCTTCATGGACAAATTAACAAAAGGCTGCGCGAAATCCGCTAATGACGCGTCCGGAACAGCGGGCGTGTTGTTGGTATAGTTGACCTGCATCTGGCCTATGCTTCCAATAAGATACGACCCTTCCGAGACCTTGTATTCCAGACCGATTTCGTACATCAATTGCGACTGCTTGACCGAATAGGCCGTGGCGGTCTGGGTGTTGATTATTTCCATGCCGCCAAGCAAGGCCGCGCGTTTCCAGAATTTAAAATAAAGGTTCTCGCAGAGAAAATCGCTGGTAATGTCCGTTTTGGGATACGACTGCGAGTCGGCCGCGATGCCGTCGTTGTCGGCGGTCGACCGCACGAAGCTTGACGAAACGTAAAACGGCAGCTTCCAGCCGATTAAACCCGCAAGGTCTATTTTAAGGCCGCCCCCTATCTGCGCGTATGATGTCAAGGGCAACGATTGGGTATCGGGGTCGATTTCCTTAAGGGACGCCAACACCAGCTTCACTTGCAGCAGGTTATTTAAGAGCCCGACCGTCGCGTGCGCATCGACGCCCGTGCGGTTCGGAGTAGCCGGCCCGAATGGCATGACAAGCTGTAAAGCAGGATCGAGACTGCCATTCGCCTTGAGAGCGGATAATTCCGATTGCGTATAGACAACGTTCGTGTAGGCATTCTTCGAGAACGGCGCCTCGACCCAGTTATTGCCGCCGGGGCCGCTCGGATCGAATTTGAACACCGACCGGTACATGGCGTCGAACGTGGAATAATGCCGGGAGGCCGCGTTAAACGTGCTGGTTGCTAAACTGTCATTTTCGATATTCATGATCCGCTTGCCGATGAAATCGGGCGATTGCGCAAGTTCGTTCCTGTAATTCGAGCCGTTGTTCAGAAGATCCGCGTCCAGGGAAATGGTAAACGCTTCGCCTGACGTAAACGCGGCCTTGATACCTGCGCGCAGGGCGTTGCCGGTAATGGTCGTCGTATGCAGGGTGTTGAGCGAGTCCCCGCTTGAATAATAATCGCTGTCGTCCGACGACATGGCCAGTTCCGCGTCCAGACGCACCTTCCAATTGCCGAGGTCCGTCAATTTTCCTATGTCAACGCCGCCGCGCACGTCGGCGATCCGGGTGTTTTCGGCCGTTGTGTCAAAGGTGGCGTTACCGCCGGGCCCTTTGTAGCTGCCCTTATTGTCGAAAATCCACAAGAAATTGCCGCCTACGGAAACGCCTTTTAAAAAGGTCAAATCGAGGTTGGAACCCGTGGCGTATTTTTCAACCGGCGAATATTCAATAAGATCGGCGAGATAGTCGCCATTTTGAATGCTTGTCTGGACGTCGCGGAGCCGGGTACCGAAAATTCCGGCTTGAAGGGAATTAAAGACCGGGTCGATTTCGGCCGCGAAATTCATGTTTATTCCCTCAAGCATGCGCTGGTTGTCGTCGATAAATACTTCCTGTTGAGCATCCGCCCTTTCCTTGGCGAAAATATCGGGCTCATAGAGCGGGCCGACGTCCGGGGTATAAAGCGTGAGCGGCGTGTATTTTTGCTTGAAATCGCCCCCGTTATACGAAAACATGCCGCCGAGCGTTCCGTCGATGCTGAGCCAGCGGGTAAAAATGGGATTGTCGTAATTCGACATGTAATTGCGCCAGTCCTGATACATTCTGAAAATAATCCGGCCCTGGGTAATGGTGTTGGGCCGCGCCTTGATATCGAAATCCACCGACGTAAACTCGGTTGACTCATCGGTGCGTTTGGTCGTGTCGGCGCCCTTGCCCGTGATGTCGGATTTCAGATATTGCGCCCTCACAACGCCGTCAATGGATATTCCGGCCTTGGCCACGATCCGCTCGATGGTCGCTGCAACGCCGGGTGAGATCACCGCGGTGCTGTCAGCCGCATTGGACACTGCCGTCAGCACGAAAAGCAACGATACGATTTTCACGACTTTCATCATAACGATTCCTTCTTCGATTGAGAATTGGCCTGCCGGATGGCAGGTAAGCGCCTCTACGCTTTCAAACGACAAAAAACGTCGTTTGAAAGCCACAATGCGCTAAAAATACATTTTTACTTCCATTGACAATATAGGCGTCTGCCAATTGTTATCGGTGTAATTTATGTCCTCATGCCGCATCCACTTGGCCCTCGTGTGAAGCCCGACCCTTGCCGACATTTCCCAGTCGAACCCGAGGCCCGCCGCGTAATCGAGATAATTGATCGGACATAAAACCGCGGAATTGGTACTGTTAGGCGCAAGCATATATGCCTTGTCCGACCTCCAATTTTCCCATCCCGCAATGCCCAAAATGTAGAGCTTGTCCGTTATGGCGATCGCGGGTTCAAAACGGAAATACCATGACCACAGGAGCTGGTCTTTCTGGTCGAACGCAATGGGGACGAAGGACGTTGAAATGTCATTCAACGCAAGATAACCGGACAGGAAAAGATCGCGGTGATATCCGATCAGGCCGCTTATATCATAAGAAAAATCGGTCGCGAAATTAAACGTGTATTTCCGGTGTTCAGGCACGAACTTTGACCGGCTATAGATTGTCGTCTTTTCATTAAGGTTTGAATCGGCCTCGGCAACGGATTCGTAAGGAACAAACCCTTCAAACATCGACAGATAATCGCTTCGCAGGCCCCCGCCATCGGGGCCTACTGGATTGCCATAAGCGCCAAGTTCATGATAACTTTCGTCCCCAAGCCGTTTATTATACTTTGCCGGTAACGACACGTCCACCAGGTCATTTCCCCATCGGTTATACGATGATTGAAAAACCGAAAAAAGGTCCTGCCCATTAAGACGATAGGGGAAAAACAGCAGGTCGCGCGCGGCGTCGACCTGGAAATGCTGGCCGTAATCGAATTTCAGATGACCGTATCCGATATTGGGCATGCAATTCAAATCCACGCCTGCCATGTTCTGGACATAAGGAGAAGCTTCCGCCCTCCCGATGAATTTTCCGGCCCCGAGCAGGTTTGCTCCAAACGGATAAAATGCGTCGACCGGGGCCGCAAAGGAGAAGGGCGAATAAAACCCTTTCCCGACAAAGGCAATATCGGCGCTGAGCGGAACGCCCGATGTGCTTTTTACATGCCCGAACAGGGCTGGGGCAATGGGCGACGTCGTATTGCTATAATGGGTGCCCGATGAATCGACCACGGCTATGGAACTGTCGATGATATTCGCCGCGATGTCGCCTTGAATTTCCAGGTGATTGCCGATGGTCCCTTGCACGTCAAAGGAAAGGGTTTTCGGCTCCTTGTAAAACATTTTGGTTGATGAATTGTCGGTGATTTTCTGCCCCGGGCCATAAGCTCCGAATACTTTTCTAAATTGATTATCGTCAAAAATGGAGTTGCTGTAATTGATTCCGGAAAAATTCAAGCCGCCAGTAACATCGCCGAATAATTTCGGTTTGGCCA
This sequence comes from Chitinivibrionales bacterium, assembly GCA_049684795.1. Classification (GTDB taxonomy): domain Bacteria; phylum Fibrobacterota; class Chitinivibrionia; order Chitinivibrionales; family FEN-1185; genus JBAVGL01. The sequence goes on from JBAVGL010000488.1 coordinate 13,551, forward strand.
CCCGAAAGAGATACATGTGACGGTAGCTGTCGCCGATGCCCGTGCTTTTAGCGACGGTGGAGAGGCCGGCATACGCCAGGTCGTTTGAAAAATCGACGTATTCACGTTCAAAATTATCATAGTAGTCGAAGGCCCCGTACGCCGCGTTGAAGTAAAGGTCGAAGGGCAGGTTGATGCTTTCGAGGTTCAGGCCGTCAAAGGATTTTTTATGCCACGAGGCGCGGCCCTCCTTTTCCCCCTTTACAATATTATAATCGTAGTAGCGGCTGACGGGCTGCTCGACCTCGTAGGGCAGAAAGTCCCATACGGTGTTCCGGGGCTGCGCTTTCCATATTGTAAATGGAGAGGCCTGTATCCACTGGACGTTGCCCATCGACAGCCAGAAAGACGCCGGAACGGTCCTGATGGCCATTCCGGCCGACATATCTTCGTGAATGTTGGCCGTGACGTCCATTTTGTCGTGAACGGTCTGAAGTTGAGCATAGCCCGTATCTCCGACCGCCCTGGCATCGCTGTTTGCCCACGTATTAGTATAGAGGCCCGGGAAAGTGCCTTGGAAACCAATTTTTGACCATAGCACGGTGCTCCGGTTCGCGCGGACGACCATGCCAAGCCGGAGCATGGATTCATTGCCTTCCGGGTTCGCCGTGGTCCAATCCTTGTCGTAGCTCATAAAACTGGGATATTGATTGAATTCATTGTGCTGGATTTTCAACCGTCCCTCTCCTGAAAACGAAACCGGGGCCGACCCGCCGGTAAAAAGCGTCGACAACACCTTCGACTCAAGGTCATTGATCGCAATCCCGGTCGTATCATTGATTTTTGCGCTGATTTCGGCGTCATCGGCGTGGAGCGCGGCGGTTGTTCCCAGAATCAAAACAGCGGAAAACAGTGCTCTCGCGATAGTGGTCTTCTTTACCAAAAAAGCCTCCCGTTTTACAGGGCAATTTTTTTTAAATGGAAAACAAATGATTAGTGTAAAATAAATTAATCGGGTTCAATTTTTTTATATAAACGTCAAAATATTCTTCGCTTTAAGCATTCAAACGTATTTCCTGTTATTTTCCACTAACCCACATGGTGGATAAGGTTCTGTACGGGTAATTATCTACGCCAAACGCCTGCCTACCGAAGCGATAGCGCAGGCAGGCGTATTTAATTCGCCTACAGAACCTAACTACAAGTAATTTATACTGACTTGCGTTCAAGCTGACAGAACCGCAAGGGTTCAAAATTTTGAACCCCTACGGAATCAACTTGAATGCAACTTCGTATTAAATAATTATTAATTTCAAAGGTTTTATGACCAAAAGCTTCTTATGAAAAAAAGCGCCCTTGTTTCAATTCCGTTTTTAGCGGTAATCGGAGCATTCCTTTGCTGCATGCCTTCAGCGACCCGATGCGAAACGCCCGGTCCTTTTCCCGGCGCGTTTAACCGGAATACAGAAACTAAAATCCGCGAACTCATCAAGCAAATGACCGTTGAAGAAAAAATCGGGCAAATGGTCCAGGCTGAACGGGAATCTCTTGCGATAGAGGACGTTCGAAAATATGGCTTAGGTTCAATTCTCAGCGGCGGGGGAAGCGCTCCGCGCGACAAATCGCCCAAAGGCTGGGCCGCGATGTATGACGCTTTCCAGAAACAGGCCTTGTCGACGCGGATGAAAATCCCTCTTATTTACGGCATTGACGCCGTGCACGGCCACAACGCCGTCGCGGGCGCGACCGTTTTTCCCCACAACATCGGTCTGGGCGCGACGCGCGACCCGCAACTCGTGGAAAAAATATGCCGTATCACGGCGCTTGAGGTGGCCGCGACCGGCCTCAACTGGACGTTTTCGCCGTGCATAGCGGTGCCGCGCGACATCCGCTGGGGCAGGACTTACGAGGGGTTCGGTGAAACCCCCGAATTGCAGAGGCTTTTCGCGCCCGCGGCCGTGCGCGGGTATCAGACGCCCGGATTTCGCGCCATCGCCGCGACCGCGAAACATTTTGTCGGCGACGGCGGGACGGTTTTCGGCACGGGAAGCGAAGGCGACAAGCTTCTTGACAGGGGCGATACCAGGTTGACCGAAGACCAGTTGCGCGCGATCCATTTGCCCGGCTATCGCGAGGCGGTGCGGGCGGGCGCGCTTACGATAATGGCCTCGTTTAACGCGTGGAACGGCACGCGCATGCACGCCCAAAAATACCTGCTGACCGACGTGCTGAAAAAGGAACTCGGCTTCGGCGGGCTTGTGGTCTCCGACTGGCAGGGCATCGACCACGTGGTCCCCGGCGACTACCGCGCCTCCCTTAAAACATCCGTTAATGCCGGCATCGACATGGTCATGGAGCCGATAAAATGGAAGCGAACCATCGGACTTTTGATTGACCTTGTTAAGAAGAATGAAATCCCCATTGACCGTATCGACGACGCGGTCACTCGGATACTGCGGGTGAAATACGCCATCGGGCTTTTCGACCATCCGTATGCCGATTGGACGCATTTCGACACCATCGGCTGCGCCACGCACAGGGCCGTGGCGCGCGAAGCGGTCCGTCAATCGCTCGTGCTCCTCAAGAACTCTGGCGCCGCGCTCCCGCTTTCGAAAAAGGGCAGGACCTACGTCGTGGCCGGGAGCCACGCGAATGACGCCGGGCTGCAATGCGGCGGATGGACGCTTAAATGGCAAGGCGTCATTGGGAGCATTCCGGGCGCGACCTCGATCTACGACGGCATACGGCGCCTTGCCACTTGCGACAGCATACTCTGGGTGCATGACGGCTCGATAATTAAAAATGCTGACGCGGCAATCATCGTGGTCGGCGAGCAGCCTTACGCGGAATGGGAGGGCGACAAAACGGCCGAAGAGCTTGTTTTGGATGACGCGTCGCGGAAATTAATCGCCGGTTACCATGCGGCCGGCGTGAAGGTCGTGACCGTATTAATTTCAGGCAGGCCGCTTGTCGTTACCCGTGAAATCGAATCAAGCGACGCGTTCGTCGCGGCGTGGCTATTGGGTTCCGAAGGGGAAGGCGTCGCGGACGCGCTGTTCGGCGATTATAATCCCACGGGGAAATTGGGCCATTCCTGGCCCGCGACAACAGGCCAGATTCCCATTCACAAAGGCGACAATCAAAAACCGCTTTTCGACTATGGCTTCGGCCTGAGCTATTAGGTTCTGTAGGCGAATTATATACGCGTTTAGCGTAGATAATTACCCGTACAGAACCTTATCCGCCCTCAGGCGGGTTAGATACTGCATCTGTGGTTGCGGGGAGTTCTGAACGCGCTCTGTAAAACAAACCACCAATCATGAACACCATGAATAAAAAAATATTCTCTATAAAATTAGTGAAGCGCCTGCTCATTATCGCCGCGGCGCTTCATGTTTTCCTTGTCATTTCAGTTCTCGGATCAGGTTCGGAAAATATCCGGCTCAACCAGATAGGTTTTTATCAGTACGGCCCCAAGATGGCGGCGGTCATTTCCCAGCAGGCGTGGCGGTTTTCCATCAAGAGCATTGATTTGTCAACCACCTATTACGCCGGAGACCTTGAACCGCCGCAGTTCTGGCCCGCGGCGAATGAAACCGCGGAAATCGCCGATTTTTCCGATTTTACCCGGAAGGGCACGTATGTCCTCGATGTCGCCGGTGTCGGAACTTCCTACCCGTTCCGCATAGACGCCTCGGTGAATGAAGACTTCGTGAAAGGGCTTATCCGGGGTTTTTATTATCAGCGGGCATCGGCAAGCCTGCCCGCGCAGTATGCCGGGAAGTGGAGCAGGAATGAAGGCCATCCCGACACGCGCGTGGTCATCCACCCGTCGGCCGCGTCGGACCCCACGCTGCCCAATGCCCGGAAGGCGGGAGATATTTTCCCATCCCCCAAAGGCTGGTATGATGCGGGCGACTACGGGAAATATACCGTGAACGCGGGCATAACCGTGTACACGCTCCTCGCGCTCTATGAACAATTCCACGGTTTTTTCGATACGGTAGCGCTTAATATTCCTCCCGTAAGCGGTCTGCCCGATTTGCTTTCGGAAATCAAGTGGGAGCTCGACTGGCTGCTTACCATGCAGGACCCTTCCGACGGGGGCGCCTACCACAAACTCACGTCGCTTAATTTTTGCGGTTACATCATGCCGGACGCCGACGATGCCACCCGGTATTTCATAGGAAAAGGATCGGCCGCGACCTTTGATCTGGCGGCCGTGTGCGCCGTGGCTTCCCGCGTTTACAGGAAAGCCCTCCCGCTTTACGCCGATTCCTGCCTTGCGGTCGCGAAATACGCGTGGTCCTGGGGCAGCGCCCATCCGGATGTGACGTTTACCAACCCCCCGGACGTATTGACCGGCGAATACGGCGACTGGAACCTGACCGACGAAATGCAATGGGCCGCGGAGGAGCTATTTCTTGCCACCGGCGACACGGCCTACGGCGCCGTTGCCCGTAAACCAGCCCTGGGCAACGCGGTGCCGGGCTGGCAGTACGTGTCGACGCTCGGGACCTATTCTCTCGCTTATGTAAACAAAGATTCCTCGGCGGCCTCCGCCATTGTCGCGCAGGCCAACGCGCTGGCCGCCATCGTGGACAGCACGCCCTTTCACACGGTAATGTACAATCAGTTTTACTGGGGAAGCAACAGCGTGGCGGCCAACGAGGGGATGGTTTTCATCGAGGCGTTTCTGGCCACGAAAGACGTTTCCTACTTTGAAAAGGCCGTCCATGCGCTGGACTACCTCGCGGGCAGAAACGCCCTCGGAGTTTGTTTCGTCACCGGCTTCGGATCAAAATCCCCTTTACATCCGTCACATCGCCCGTCAGTTGCGGATGGCATCACCGATCCGATACCCGGCCTTCTGGTCGGCGGCCCGAACTTAGGTAAAAACGACACCGCCGCTTGCGCCATAACCTATCCGAGCGCCCCGGCCAAGTGCTGGGTCGACCAGGACTGCGCATACGCATGCAATGAAGTTGCCATAAACTGGAACGCGCCCGCCGCGTTCCTTGCAGGAGCCATTGAGGCCATATACGCGGACACGTCCTACCATGTATTCCGTTACAAACACGATTCCATTGCCTCCGCGGCCGATTCCGTTATTATATCGGGCCTTGCCGCCGACCGGGTCACGGTTTCATGGACAACCGGCCAGGCCGTTTCGGCCTCGATCGAATACGGCCTTGACAGCGCGCTTGCCAGCGCTAAGGTGCTTTTCAGCGCCGACACCATGCATCATGCCGTGACCATCACCGGACTAGCCCCGGCCATGAAATATTATTTCCGGCTGCTATCGGCTGATGACCTGGATTCCGTTACCGTGGGCCCCTTGCAGACAATTACCACCGCGGCAAGCGCGCTTTTGGATGGGTTTTCCTTTGACCCGTCCGGGCTCAATGTTTCGCCCGGTGTCAACCTGACGATTTCCTTTACAGACCGTTCGGGACTTACGGCGAATGTCCGGTTCTCAAAAGGCGGGGACCCGAAAGTAAGCGTGATACCCTGCAATGAAAATAACGGCGCGTATACCGCCACAATTCCCGGACAGAACATTACCGCGGCGGGACTGCTCGTTTCCATTGCCCTGAGCAATTCCATTGACAGCATCGTCACGCCGGTATATGGACTTTCGCCGTCCGCGCCGGTGCGAATGAGCGATACTCTGCAATACGCAAAGACCTATTACATGTTCTCACTTCCGCTTCTCCAGACGATTCCCCGGCCGCTTGATTTTTTCGGCGCGCAACTGGGCGACACTTCCCAATGGCGTTATTATGGCTATAATTCCCTGAACGGGACCTATACAACCGCCGATACCATGCAAAGCGGTCAAGGCGCATGGCTTTACGCGGGGAAAAATACAACGATCACGGTCCTGGCCGCCGCGCCGAAGCCGGACACGCTTTTTTCCATTCCGTTATCGCAAGGCTGGAACCTTATCGGGAGTCCATTCGCTTTTCCGGTGTTCTGGGAAAATTCGCTGGTGCGCTATAACGGAAATGTTCTTCGCGTTTTCGACAACGCTTCCCAGGAATTGGTCAGGCGCCAATGGTTCCACTACGTTGACACGACCGGGGACCGGACGAACGACGGGCAGTACGTTTCCAACAGGGCCGTCCTCCTTTCCGACACCACGCGGCTGCTTCCCTGGAACGGCTATTGGGTGTATGCGGAAAAAAGCGGGGTGGAACTGCTCCTTAACCCGTCGCCAACGCTTCAGCCGCAGCCATTGGCGAAAAGGAAACTCCAACCGGCTATGCGGTGGAGCGTCCGCCTGACCGCCGTCTCGGACGGGGCAGTCGACAACTCAACCGTCATCGGCGAATCGCGGGACGCTCTTGACGCCTACGACAAATTCGATTCACCGAAACCCCCTCAATTATCAAGCGATATCGTGGCGGGAATACTTCATCCGTCATGGCCCGGCGGCAACACGAAACTATTTTCCGCCGATATCGCCCATTATTCCGACCAAAGCATTTACGAATGGCAAATCTCCCTCTCCGCGGCGCCCGGCAAGGCGGGCATTAAACTTTCCTGGGAAACCGACGGGGCAGTCAATGGACATTTGACGCTTTCGGACCCGGTGTCCGGAGCAACGGCCGATATGTCGGCGTCGAACGCATATTCGATGTTTTTTTTACCCGGTGAGCATGGGCGTCTGATAAAAATACACCTATTGCCCTTTAATGGAACGGCCCTTCGAGCGCTGCCCGCGCAATGGTCTCTTCAGCAAACTGCGCCGAACCCGTTTAAGGCTTCGACAAAAATACGGTTTTCGGTTCCCGTGTCAAAAACGGGCGGCATCAGTCCGAACGCGGTCGTGGTTTCCGTATTCGATATGATGGGAAGGCGGGTGCGAACCCTGGTCAGCGAGACCAAATATCCAGGAAATTATTCGGTTGTCTGGAACGGGACCGACGACGGCAACAGGCGTCTACGTCAGGGCGTTTACATCGTGCATTTGAGCGCCGACGGATTTTCAGGCAGCGTAAAAACCCAGCTTGTGGACTGAATTCGAGAAAAGGAATAATGAATAAATTTATCAGCTCCGTGTTTTCAATTTCCATCGCAATGTGTTTTTGTGGTTCGAGCGTTTTTGCAAACGACCAGATTGTGCCGGCCGATTCTTCGAAAAACCAATCGGCTTCGATACCGGCGCTTCCGGATTCAAGCCATCAGGATTCGACAAAAGCTAAACCCCCCGCCGATACCCTCGCAGGCTTGTCGGTCCATGACTCGGCGAATAAAACTGACACGACGGGCCAGGCCCAATACCAGTCCACGCTGCCCGTCATGCGGCGGGACATACCTCGCGGCGTCAACGAAGCGGGCAATTCTTCCAAACCGCAGGAGCGGGAAAAATTCGTCGCGTCGAAGGACACGGTAAAACCGCAGGTAAAAAGTCCGATTCTCGTTGTGTCTATTAATAAAACGCCGGGGAAATCGTCCAGCAAATTCCAGCTCAATAAAAGAAGCGTAATGATAGCGCTGGGAGTCTGCGCGCTTTTAGGGGGCGGCATCGCCCTCTATCTTATTAAAAGCGCGCCGGGCAACGGCACCGCGGCGTCGAACACCGGCATTCCCGCCCCGCCCAGTCCTCCGGCGGCTTTCGCACCTTCGCCGTAGAAAAAACAAAAAGAAAAAGTGCAAAATGTGACGGCCATCCACCGAGCAGCAGATATTTTACATCATTCTTGTTCAACGAATTCAAAAAATCTTTGAAGTCGTCCGGTAGTCGCCTCTGAGCCATAAAAACACTCCCTTAAATAGGTGATCATTTCCAGTTTTTCTTCTACAGGGGCGTTCGCCCAATACTTATTATCTTCTTCCTGAAGCGTATCATGATCTGTAAATGCAACATCTTTTCTGTCCAATTTCATAGTTACCTCCAACCTTTGATTTTAAAATACATTCTTATTGCCTTTCTTTTTCTCTTCTTGTTTCGCGCGGGTCCTTTCCTACGTGGTACTCCGGCATTTTGCATCGTTCCACGCACGGCCGAGGTTGCAGCCTACAATTTAGGCTCGTGCCAGCGAAGCGCGGACACAAGCCTTTTCCAATGTAAACTGCGGCAATTTGGGGCGGCTTTGTGCCCGAGCTTGCGTGTGTTGTGGGCACGTAAATTGGAACGCTACCATAGAGTATTGCCATTTGCGGCGGTTCTTATGTCTTTTATTCTTCAGCCCGTTCTTCTTCTCTTCACTGGCACTTATTGCCTTTAATTGAATTGGATACTTATTTAATCAATAGTCTAGCGCCATAATTTGAAATCCGTTGCCTGACAGCTGAGTCATATCTGTTAGCACATAAAAACTTTTTGGTATTCTTTAGCTGCTTGAAAGCTTCGGAGCAACTTGAAGGTCCCTTATTTTTAACCTCAGTAATCCGGATTTCCAGTCTATTCTTGCTTATTACAAGCAAAACGCCATCCCATTCATCAACTTTTTTACCTATTACATTTGTGATAATTACCGGAGCAAAACAGCAGATAACAGTAGATAAATTTGGTACTCTATCTACTTCCTTTCTGATACACTCAATCTCTTTGCACCTATCAGAATTGTCTGCATAATATTCCATGTGTTGTTTATAGACTGTGTCAATAGTGCAATATTTTGAATCTTTACTGTCGAAAATCTTAAGCCCTGCTGATTTTAGGGTGGTAGGACATGGAATAGCGAATGAGAATTCGGGCTTAATTAAGACGCGAATTATTGCCTTTAGCATGTCTCTGCTGTGTTTTGTGAATTCATCAAGATATTCTTGTGTGAAATCAAATCGTCTTTTTTCAAAAACTGCGGTTAATTGTGTACGAATCTCATCAGGTATTTGTTTCTTGAAATTGATTAGCTGAACGCGTGCTGCAATTTCAGCGCGTTTCATAAACCAGTCTGCGACAATTCGTAGAATTCCAAGATATTTGTTAACCCTTATACCCCCAATATTTGCAGAAATATCAATGTACTGCTCAGTAGCATGGTAGTTGTTCACAATTGTTGCATATGCTGAATTGGAAACATCAAAACTATTAGTGATTTGCCTTACTGCGCTGTAGATTTTGTTGTTTGGTAGAAAATACTTCGTAAGGGTTATCCGAAGAAAACAGCCCCATGTTTTCAACTTTGGTGCCCCAAATCCTTGGCGTCGCAAATCTGTAAGGAATTGATTGAAATTAAGTTGCCATCCTCTTTTATCGATTTTCGCGCTTCCCTGCATTTCATATTTACCGATTAGAGCCATAGATGATGGGTGGAGATACGTATCCCTTGAAAGTGTTGCTCCAATACTATTTAGCATCTTAGTAAATGTTTGGTAATTTCTGCGAGAAAGAATTTCTTTGTCAAGGTTCATTAGAACTTGGCTAAGTTCTAATGTAACTGGCGAATGAGAATAGAAAGAATCGATTGACAGCTGTGAAATAAGCCGAATTAAGTCATATAGGTTTTTTAGGCGTAATAGTTTTGTCCTTTCCTCGCTGCATTCAATGTTGAGCTCAGCCAGGGGTAGCACGATAGATTTGTAAATCGCTGTAAAGAAATTTTTGTCCCGAGCATTGCCAACCTGTGATATATAATAGAATGCAATTAATTTGAAAAAGCGCTCATACTCAAAATTTTTAATAATTGAACTGGCCCACCTTCGCGTCCCTGAAGGAAGTATTGACATGAATTGATTGCAGAAAGTGGCATCAGAAATGCATTTGTTTAGCAGAATTCTTTCGGTGCCAAACGTGTAGTTTATGTGGCCTATTGAATTCAATAGTATCCAAGACTTGATAAGTTCTTCACCTGAACTTATGTTGGCCTTTACATGAGGTACTTTGACCTCTGCGGCAATTGCCAATTCTGAGTGTTCTTTGAAAAGTTTAGAAATAAGCTTAACTATGGCTAGCTGTAAAAGGATGTACTCGTATCTTGTATGAGTAATTCCGGAGAAAACCTCAGAGGCGACTCCTAAATGTGAAATCTGCTTTTGATCATCGATAATACACTGGAATTCTTTATAGATTCTCTCGGATTCCTTAAAAAGTGGAATCGACGTTGACCCAAGCATTGGAAGCTTTACGTGTAATTCAATCATATCGGAATTTATTGCCCTAAATGGTTTCAGGTATTATAATCGCGCCGCTGGTTATTTTGTTTAACGGGCTGTCTTCGTCCTCTAAGTTCGTGCCGCCGCCTATAATTTCATTCGTTCCAATTTATTGACCATCAACTCTTTGCATTAGGCCCATTCTACGCTAATTGTTTATTCGGTTTCTCTGTATACGAATATGGTTCGTAATGCCTCCTAAAATCAGATAAATGCGAAACCTGGTTCGTAATGTGTTCACTCCATAATATCAATTTGCGCTTTTATTTAAGTCAAGGGAAAAGGACGAAAAGGCGATGGGTTATAGGCAAATGGGTAACGGATAATCAGGAAACGGCTGGAAAATAGTCTGAACCGGGTAATCGGAATGCGGAGAGGAAAATGTCTCTACACGTCCCAACGTTAATTATTTTACTCTGTTGCCATATTGTCCATCAAACGCCTTTTACAGGGACCATTTAATGAAACGAAAGAAAGTTAAATCCATTCCGCCGGTAATTTTCAATTGCGCCCTTCCGCCATTTCTTGTGGGCATACTATCTCTAAAGGATTATCACTACTGGCTGCGTCAGGAGGCCCACCACCTGCGCAATTCGGACTTAAAGCTTAAACGATCCTATGCTTTGGAAAATTCTCTTACGGCATATAAACAAAAAATCCATCAAGGGGTCCTCGATGGGGGCGAATTCGATCCATATACCGGCGATAAAATAAACTGGAACCTTATCTCAAAAGAAAAACCCCACAAAAAGAACGATTTTATCGCTAATTACCTAAATGACCATGCCCTGCAACCCGCCGTTGATCATATAAACCCGGAAGAATTCGGATTTGAAATTTGCTCCTGGATTTCCAATCAAAGCAAAAGTTGCATGACCTCTGATCAGTTTGTGGACTTTTGCCGGAGAGTCATCAGCTTCCGGGACAAGGCCGGAAAAGGCAGCCGCCGTTAACAGTTCGTCATCGGCGTATAAGCCCTAACCCGCCTTTTTCGACGATCTGAAAAAGCCGGTTCACGGGAGGGGTCGGCTTGGAATATCCGCGTTCCCATTTTTGAAGGGTCGGTAATTTAATGTTACAGACATTTGCAAAAACCTGCTGACTCATTCGAAGTTTTTTCTTTCGAAGGTTTACGATGCTTGTCGGCGTGTATTCCTTTGGGGCTTCATATTTAAGTTTATTAAACCGTCGCATTGTCTCGGTAACATCAACAATGCCTTCCATATCTTTAATTGACTGCTCCACCGATTCCATAACGGTTGGCCACCGATTATCACTATTGGTTTTTTTGCTATCGTTCCTCATAATTCCACCTTACCAGTTTATTTTCCCTTATTGCCCAGAGTAATGATTCTTCACTCATTTGGTCATACACTCCAGCCAATTCAACAAATGCTTTTTTCTCTCGATCCGATATGTCTTCCTGTTCATTTTTCGCATAGAGATACATGAAGATAATGGCCTTCTGCATCCGGTAATATAAGATTGTCCGATATCCACCCCTTTTTCCCCCGAATCGTGAACCGACGCGTTTCTTGTAAATTTTCTTCCCGATTGGCGTTACAATCCCGGCAAGTATTTCAGTGATGGCCTTACTGAACTTGCTTTCTCCTATATCGGCTTTTTTGAACTGTCGGTCAAAGTCCTTTGTCATGCATACAAGCATTCGGTTCTCTTTTCATTAATCGATTACGTTTAAATTATAGTAAATATTACTATAAATTGCAAATGTTTATTAATTTAATATTTTTAGCCAGCATATTTTTCAACAGTATTTTCTGAAGGCCGGACCGATTACCTGACGATCCACTGCTTGTGTATGTCGGGAATGTCGTCGAGCAGGATACGGGTTTGTTCATTCCTGGGCGTCAAGGTGACCTCGTCGGGCGTTCCCTGCTCGACGATCTTTCCCTTGTGCATGATGAACAGGCGGTCGCTGACGTAGTAGGCGAGGCCGATGTCGTGGGTGATGAACACGATGGTCATTTTAAGCTCTTTTTTGAGCTTCATCAGATAATCGAGGATGTTCGCCCTGACGCATGCGTCAACCATGCTTGTGGGCTCGTCGGCGACGAGGACCTTGGGCCGCAGGATGAAAATCCGCGCCAGAAGCATCCGCTGCATCTGGCCGCCGGAAAGCTCGAACGGATATTTGCCCTCGATTTCGGACGGGACGATATTGACCGCCAGCAACGCCTGGTCGACGCGCTCCTCCATCTCCTTGTTCGAAGGTCTTTCCTTGAGTATGCCGAACGAGCTTTTGAGCTGCGAGCGGATCGTGAAAAACTGGTTGAAACAGCTGAACGGGTCCTGAAACACCGGCTGCACCTCGCGCCAGTGGGAGCGCTGGTCTTTAATGGGCGCGCCGTTATATAAGAAAGTCCCCGACGTGGGTATGATGAGGTTCAGCATTATTTTCGCCAGAACGCTTTTGCCGCACGCTGACCCCCCGACGAGCGATACGATTTCTTGGTCCGCTATTGTAAAGGAAACGTCGTCGATCGCCCTGACGAGTTTTTTACCGTGCCCGAACGTGCACGCCAGATTTCTCGCGATGAAAACGTCGGTATTATTCGGCATAGGCGCATCTCACTTCACGGCCTCCCACGATGCGGATGACCTGCGTCGTGGTTTTGCAATCCGGCCTCGCTTCCGGGCACCGTGCGGCGAACCGGCACCCGACAATGGGTTTCGCCAGGTTCGGCGGAGCGCCTTCGATTGCCGTGGGTTTCTTTTGTTTCTGCCCCGGCTCGGCGCTGAGCATCGCGCCCATGAGCGCTCTGGTGTAAGGGTGCCGGGGGTCGAAAATGACCTGCTGTGTCGTGCCCAACTCCGCGAATTCTCCGGCATACATGACGGCGATGCGGTCGGCCACATGACGCAGGAGCGGCAGCTCATGCGTTATGAAAATCATGCTTGAAAATATTCCTTTATCAAGCAAATCAAAAATCATTTTAATTACCGACTTCTGCGTCGACACGTCGAGCGCCGAGGTCGGCTCGTCGGCGATGACCACCTGCGGGTTAAGGAGGGTGGAAATGCCGATGACGCAGCGCTGGCGGGTGCCCGCGGTCAATTGGATGGGAAAGGCGTTAAGCACCGAGTCGGCGTCCATGCCGATGAGGATGAAGCGCTCGCGGAGCCTGTTGTAAATTTCTTTTTTGTTAATTCCCTGCTCGTGGCTCGCGATCATGTCGGCGGCGAGGTCCTTGATTTTCCGGGTTGGGTTGAGCGAGTTGAACGCCCCCTGGGGAATCATGGCCACTTTCCGGGCCAGAACGTTTTTCCGGATGTCCTTCGGCGTGCGGCCCATTATGGATTCGCCCGCGACGCGGACGTCGCCTGAAGTGGGATTTAATGGCGGAATGAACAGCCCCATGCAGCCGTTGACAAGGGTCGACTTGCCGCACCCCGATTCGCCCGCGATGCCCAGCACCTCGCCCTTTTCCATGGAAAAGGAGACGCCCGAAACGGCGGGGATTTTGTCGCCGAACCGCGTGAGATAGTGCAGGCTGAGGTTGTCGACTTCAAAAATCGGCATTGGTTCTCCAAGTTACCACCTCAACCCGCTCTACGAGCACCCTTCTCCTTAGCAAGGAGAACGGCTGGGGATGAGGTAAAAGTAAAGGGGGCGTAGATGTCATTTTTTTCTCTACTTCCTGAGCCTCGGGTTGAACACGCCTTCCATGGACGTGTTGATGACATAAAAGGCGAAAACGACGACCGATATGAGGATCGTGGCCGGGACGAACGCCCACCACGCGCCGTCGCTTAAGGCCTCGTTGCGCATGGCCTCGTTTAAAATAGTGCCGAGCGACACCGTATCGTAGGGCCCGAGGCCGATCATGCTGATGCACGATTCCGAAATGATCCCGCTGGCGGTCTGTATGATGAACACCATGAAAACGTACGAAAGCAGGTACGGCAGGATCTGGTACAGCACGATTTTAAGGGTGCCGTTGCCGTTGACCCTGGCAAGCGCGATGTGGTCGCGGCTTTTAAGGCTTGACGATTGCGCACGCACGGCCCTGGCGCTCCACGTCCAGCTGGTAAACGCGATGATGACGGCGATGAGCGTGAGCGACCGCCCTTCCTTCATGCTGGCGCTGATGAGAACGAGGACGACGAATTGCGGGATCACCACGAAAATGTTCGTGATAAGCGTTATTACCTCGTCCTGCCATCCGCCTTTGAAACCGGCGTATACACCGAGGAGCGTGCCCACGATGGTGGCCATGATGCCTGCAAGAAACCCCACGTACAGCGAAGAGCGCAGGCCCCGTACTAAAAGCGAAATCATGTCGATGCCCAGATGGTTGGTGCCGAGCCAGTGTTCGCGGCAGGGAGGCGTCATCGGCACGCCCATGGTGCGGACGTCAATGTGATGGAAAAACGGGAAAAAAACCGCGAAGCATATCGTCAGGAAAAAAAGGCTTATTCCGATAAGAAAAGACGGCGATTTAAGGAGGTTCAAAAAAATCTTCATGGCTTATTTGACCCCCCGGCCGGCTTTTACCCTCGGGTCAAGAAACCCTATGAGTATGTCGACGGTGAAGTTGGCGATGAGCACGCTCACGGTTATCAAAAGCGTGCAGCCCTGGATGAGCGGATAATCGTTGTTCTGGATGGCCGAGAGCACGGCCATGCCTATCCCCGGATAGGAGAAGATCATCTCAGTGATGAGCGCCCCGCCGATCATGACGCCGAGCGACAGGGCCAGCCCCGTAAGCTGGGGAAGCATCGCGTTGCGGAACATGTAGAAGAGAACTTTACTTTCGGAAATACCCAGCCATTTGGCGTATTTGACGTAGTCGGTGCCGAGTTCGTAAATGCACATGGAGCGCATGCCGATCGCCTGACCGCCCGTAAATATGATGAAAAGGGACAAAAAGGGCAGAATATAATGGTACATGACGCTCCCGAAAAATATCAATGAAAAGCTCGGGTTAAGACCGCCGTCATAGCCGCCAACGGCCGGAAATATAGGCCAGAGTATGCCGAAAAGATACACCAAAAGCATCCCGAAGGCGAAAAACGGGATTGAATTCGCCCCGAGGGCAAGCGGGAAAAAGACCTTGTCGAAAATGCCCCGCCGATACGCGGCCAGTGCGCCTAAAACGTTCCCCACGATCCACGCGAGGAGAATGGCCGGAAGCTGGAGCGCGATCGTCCAGGGAACGGCGGTTTTAATGATCTCCGTGACTTTTTTGGGATAGCTCATGAACGACGTCCCGAGGTCGCCCTTTAAGCTCATGAAAATGTAATTGCCGAACTGCTTCCAGGCCGAGGTCCGCACGGGGGCGTCTTTCGCGTCGCGAAGGACATTGCCCGATTTGTCAACTTCCGCCAGCCCGAACTCCTTGAGGTATGACTCTTCCTTCTGCCGGGTGGCGTTGTCGCTGACCCCGCCCGCCTTGGCAAGGATGATATCGACCGGGTTGCTGGGGCCCAGCCGGGGCAGGAAAAAGTTGATCGTGACCGCCACGAGAAACGTGAGGAAATACCAGCCGCCCCGCGTGAGGATATATCGTGCCGTCGGATGGTTCCTGAACATTCCCTTATTTCGCCCTTTTCAGTTCCCACAGCATTTTTATGCCGGCCGCGTAAAACGGCGGTTGTGGAGGCGCGTACGGGTTGTCTTCGGTGGCCCAGTTGGTCCAGTGCTTCGTGCTGAATTCATAAAACTGTTCGGGCAAATAGGCTAACGGAAGCGCGGGCTGGTCCTGCATGAAAATAACGTTCAGGGCGCGGTAGGCCTTAATGAGTTCCGCGTCATCCATGATGTGCGGTATCGCCAGAAGGAGGCTGTCGACCGCGCGGTTGTAATTCTTGCCCTTGGGATTATTATACCGTCCCTGGTTTTCGTTCATCCGTTCCCCCTCAGGCTTCCAATTCCTTGACGACATGATATGGTCGAGCTGTGACCAGGGTTTTGAAGGCGTGGCCTCGGGAAGGGGCTTGTACATGAGAAGGTCGAATTTGCCGAACGGCAAGGCCTGCCAATACAGGCTTGCGTCCACGAACCCTTCACGAATGTCGATACCGACCGCGCGCATGTCCTTGACCGCGATTTTCACCATCGCCTCCCAATCCGACCAGCCGGCCGGCGACGTGATAAGCAGGGTGGGCACCTTTTTGCCCTTGGCGTCGGTCATTTGAACAAGATTTCCGTCTTTGTCAAAAATTGATTTGAACCCGGATTCTTTAAGAAGCCGTTTGGCCGTCACGGTATCGAAATGGGCGCCGTATTTCTGGGCGTCTTCATCGGAGAAAAATTTCTTTTCTATCCCGTAGGGCATGATGAGGCCCGGTTTGATTTCAGGCGTGTAGCCCGAAATCGCGAGGTCCTTGATTTCCGTATAGTTGATGGCGCTTGCCATGGCGAGGCGGAAGTTTTTGTCCGAAAGCGGATAGCGGGTAAAATTCATGAGCATCAGGGGCATGCAGCCGGGAACGAAATACGGCTCCTTTTTATACCATGTGCCCACGCCGTCTTTTGCCTTCATCCAGATCCGGGGAATGTACGTCATCGACACGTCGAGGTTGCCCTGCTGGAGGGCGACGCTGAAGTGATCGTTGCTTTTGTAAATCGGGTGGATGAAATATTCGGGGGCGGGCTCGCGGTTCCCCCGGAGCGCCTCGTTGCCCCAATAGTCATGGCGCCGCTTGAGCACTATTTTTTCGCTGGAGTAACTGTCGAGGTTATAGGGACCGGACACGACGGGGTCCTTGTCCAGCTTTTCCTTCTGGAAAGCCGTGAAATCGTTGTTGAGCTTTTGGAGCATGGGCTCGATGCTGTGTTTGGGAAGGATGCGCACGGCCTGCAGCTGATCGAGCACGATGAGTGGGTTGTTCCGCGCTTTTTTGTTGACGACGAAGTGTATCTTTTCGGCCTGGGTTTTCCCTCCGGTCAAGGGGTCGGGGACTTTTTCCACCGTGACGTCGGAAACGAAGTCCACCACGGCCGCGTAGTTCATGGGGGCGTTCTTATAATTCTTTCCTATTTCATAGCTGAAAACAACGTCTTCGGCGGTCAGCGGGACGCCGTCGCTCCACTTCGCGCGGCTGTTGAGTATGACCGAAATGACGTCGGGCGTTTTTTCAAGTGAATGGGCCAGGAGCGGCTCCATGTCGCCGGTCAGCGAGTTGAAAACCATGAGCGGCTCGTACAAAAGGTCGGTTTTCCCGTGAACAGGCCACGCAGGCCAGTCGCACAACGGGTTAAACGTGTTGGGTTCGCCCCACTGGTCGCCGCCGAGGTAGATGGTTTTTTCACGGGGGAAATCGGTCGCGCCGTTTTGGGCCTGTTGCTTTTTCCCGTTGCACCCCAACCCAGCAATGCAGAGCGCGCATAACATGGCGACTTTAAAAAAGTTCCTGAAAAGCATAGGCTTCCTCTCCCTTTAAAAGTGGTTGTCCGGTATAAAATAGATAATTTTCTTCGGTAAAATCATGATAATCCGGAGAATCCCGGTCAGGAATCATGCAGCCAGAAAGGCCTCATGAAGATTTACGGCTTTTGTCCTGTATTCGATTTGGTATCGGACCTGAAAGCACGGGCTTGCCCGGCTTGACGGGATGTTTCTTTTTCCTTAAGCGTTTTATAAATATTCGCCAGAATTTTCGATTTCTCCTTCTGGTCGTCGCCCTGGATGTTCGAGAGCGCCAGTTTGAACATGTTCAGGGCATTGTCGTATTTCTTCTTCTGCAAGTAAATAAGCCCGACACGCTCCTGGATCTCGGCAATGCGATAGTGCCTCGGGTATTTGTCGAAGTATTTTAAGTAATATTCAACGGCCTTGTCCTGATCATGGTCAAATTCCAGTTCGGCGAGCCGGAGCCACGACTCTCCCACGAAATTGCCCGTGGGATACATCGCCAGATAATTAAAAAACCCCTCTTTGGCTTTCGACTTGTCCGCCCCATGGTCGGCGAGCAGTTTTGCTATGGAAAAATAGGCCGCTTCCCTTTGCAAATAAGGAGCATAGCGGTCATTGAACACTTTTTGGTAGAGCGCGCATGCTTCCTGCCAGTTGGACGCCTCGCTACGCTCGGCTTCTTGGAAATATCCTTTCCCGCTGTCATCGGGCGAGGATACCCCGGGCGCCGCCGGTGTCACGGCCTTGCTTACAGAAGGCCTGAGGGCGACTTTGGGGGCCGGCTTTTCAAGGGCCTTCGGAACAGGGGCGCCCTCCAGAACCGACGCCGTTTTTACTTCTTTTAAGTCAATTGCGTACATGTTCGGCTGACCGGAACCGAGCATGATGGTCGTGTCGCGCTGGACATACCCGTTTTTCTCGACGGATATGGAATGAAGCCCGCGCGGCTCAAGGATGATGATCGGGGACATGCCCACATAATGGCCGTCGATCCTTACGCCCGCGTTGGGGACGCTCGTGGTGATATAGACCTGCTGATAATCACCGAGGTCATGAAGGTCGGGGAACTGCTCTATTTCTTGCCGCGGAACGATCGTCCCGTCGCTCGTGGAATAGTAGCTGTTGTAATTCATATCAAAGCCCATGTTCTGGCCGGCATTGAGTATTTTCACGTCGCCGTTTGCAAAGGTGACTTTCACCTGGCCCTCCTTGACCGATATGGCAACGTGGCCTTTCACATCAGGTTGCAACTTAAAATACGTGCCGACCACCTCGATACGGTAATCGCCCGTTGATACGATGAATTTTTCGTTCTTCCTTTGTTTATTGACAAAAAAGGTAATGCTTCCCTGTCCCACGAGCTGCCTGTCGGCGCCGGCGAACCCGGCCCTGTAGTGCACCTTTTTCTCGGACGCTTTGATAATTTCCAGGCGAGAGCCGTTTTGCAGCTCAACGTACCCGTATTTATTGATCATGGTCATGCTGCCGCCCGCTTCTGAGCTGAGAACGCCCTGCAGGGGCATGGTTGACTTTATGACATCGATATTGGGCCCCTGGACCTGATACAGTTTGCAGGCAATGGGCCGGTAATTGTCTTGATAGTACGTCCCTCCCCGCCATATCCCCAACATCGCCCCGAGCAGAAGCGCCGCGGCGCCGACCCTCTTGTACTGCGCACGGACGATTCCCCAGAAAAAGCCGAACGCCCGAAGGTTTTGCGCCTGGGCGTGTTCATGCTTCGCGATCCGGTCGAACAGGGAATCTTCAACTTTTTCCCAGAGCGACGCCGCCGGGACCCGCTGCGCCTGCAAGACCTGCTCAAATTCGGGAAGGTCCGAAGCGCGGACGCTTTTTTTATCGATCGCGTATTCTGCCGATTCAAGGACTGAGGCGATTGGAATAACGTCCGCCTTAAGCGCCAATTCCCAGGCTTCGAGCGGCAAAACCCTGGAAATCCTTTCGTCAAGACCGGTCTCTATCCGTTCCCAGCGTCCTTCGGGCAGTATCTCCTCGATTTTCAAGACCTGTTCAATGGGGGGAAGCGCCGACACCGAGGCCATTCTGCTCTCAAGCCCCTTGTAAAAATGCCTCCAATACATGTCCGGAAGGTCGGATTCGGTTTTAATGCATTCGTCAACTGGTTCTTCATATTCGCTGCGCTCGTGGATGCGCTTGACAACCGACTCTTCAACGCGTTCCATGAGCGAGTCCGGCGGAATTTCATCGAGTTTGAGGAGGGCAAGTAAACCGTCACGTTCGGCGGCCGCGATTTTATCGAAAATCCGTTTCTCAATACGCCCGTAATCGAGATGGATGTCGCTGACGTCCGATTTCAGCTCCATTTCGATTTGATGAAACAAATCGTTATAGGAAAACTCGCCGTTCATCACCTGCTCCGTTTATTTTTCAAGGGCGTCCAGATATTCTTTAATTTTCACGCGTGCCGCGAATAGTCTCGATTTTACCGTGCCTTCGGGAACGTCCAGTATTTCGGCGATTTCCGAAAGGTCCATATCGCTGTAAACGTTAAGCACCAGCGGCACCCGCATTTTTTCATTAAGCGTTCCGATCGCCTTTCCCACGATTTCCTTTAATTCCATGTGGTGTCCGGTCTGAAAATTATGGTTCGAGGCAATATGCTCAACGGAATCATAATCAACCGTGTCTTCAACCGAGATGCGTTTCTTGGCCTGCTGGTATCTCCAATGTCCGGTGCATACATTGATGACGATGCGATGAAACCACGTGCTGAAGGAAGAATCGCCCCGGAACGTTTTGAGCGAAAGGTAAATCTGGAAAAATATCTCTTGTAAAAGGTCTTCCTGATCCAATGTTTTTCCGGTTATCTTATAAATCAAATTATAGGCGTACGAACGGTAATTGTAAAATATTTCCTTAAAAGCCTGCTGGTTACCGTTTTTGCATTCTTCAAGGACTTCTTTACTGGGCTCAATTAATGTTTTCATAGACCTCCGATCTCTTTTCAAAACGTGCGGGAAAAAACGATCAAAAAACAGTAAACACCCTTTTCAAATCCATATAATTTAGTGGTATATTACATGAAAAAGTTCGAATTATTAGAGTGTCTATTTAAATTATTAAGCCGCAAGCGCAAATAATTTAAATTTAGAGACTCTTACCTGCTCTCAAGCAGGTTAAAACCAAAAGGTCAAACCGGCGAATAAGCCGCATAAAACAAGGGAAGCTATTGAAATTCGTTCGCAGTTCTGCGCTTTTTGAAATGTAGATCCGAAGCTTCCCGGGTCATTATGTAACTCCAATTCTCCCAATTGGTTATAGCGATTGTAGTAGTAACCGTCAAAGTAATAAAAAACCGCCGAACTTGCAAGCATCGCCACCGCCGGATAAAAATATTTTGAATTGTAGAATTGACGTTTCTTCATTTGCAGAAAATACGTATAAACCCCCGGTTTTGGAAGCGAAAGGTCCTTATCGAGGGTCATATATTTTTTCATCGAGCATTGCACATGGAGGGATCCGACCGGCACGACCCATTCGAGCGGCGTGATATCGGCGAGTCCGCCGTCAGAGGCCATGACCCGGGCGCCCGATGGGTCGGAAGAGATCGTCACGTTACAGATGTACTGGGTCCTGAGGTTTTCAACGATTTTCTTCACAAAAACGCTCCGCATGGCCGTCGAATCGTCGGAGCTGTAGAGGAGCGACAATAATTGGCGATTTTGCGGGGGCCCCGTTTTCGTTTTCGTCAGTTCATCTATTTTGTAAATATCCACGATGAGGTTTTTTTCACCGTTGCCGTTGTCGGGCCCGGAAATGACCGATGAATCGTTCGAATGGATTTGAATGCACAAATTGTCCTTGCTTTTCGGTGAAGACAAAAGCGAATCGCCGACGGAATAATACCTGAGGCAATACCCGATTTCCGTAAGTTGCAGTGAAAGGTCATTAAAAAGCTCTCTGGAAAATCCCGGGTAGGTTTTTGCATCGAGTTTTTCATGCGGATAATACCAGAGCGCCTGCTTATTTCCGCCGCATTGCGAGGGCGCGGCGTCCATGCAGAAGGCCGCGGGCCCGAACCAGAGCGCGAGATAAATTATCGCTGATGCGCGGAAAAAATGCTTCATACCTTAGTGCGCTTTGTATCCCAGGGAATCGGGGACCGAGCTTGCCGGGCCTATCGAATAATTATACTCCGCCTTATTGACATATAACGGGTCTTCGCTCAGAAATTGCAGGGAATCGAACGGTGGAAGACTCACCACGTTTTGCTGAGAATTCATATACAAATCCGAAGACGACACAAACAGCGGGGCGCTGGCGTTCACTTGATTTTCACGATGAATGCCGATCCGTTTGTTAAAGGTTACGAGCGATTTATCAATGGCCACGTATGAAAAGAGCCCCTGCTGAAATACTCCATCCGAATCATTGTCGGAAACAGTTGCATTAACTATTAGCGCGGTATCGGGCACGCTATTAATGCCGAGGCCCGCGAAAAAAATGCCGTTTTTTTTGTTTTGCGCAACCAACACATTTTGCAACACCGCATGGCTGTTTTGCAAGAATACGCCGTTTGAATCATTGTTAAGAAACCGGCAATTTGTCATTCCAATGTACGAATCCAAAACGTGGACGCCGTCTCCGCGGTTATTGATAAATGCGCAATTTTGAAACGTAACCGGCCCGGAATTGTCCAGCACGGTAACGCCGCCGTTTAAACCCCCTGAAAACGTAATGTTGACGAAGTCGACATATTGCGTGGCTATGTCAATCTGGGCGATCGGTGAATTCTGCGACCCCGAAAAAACCGTACCTCCTTGAGCGTCGCCCATAATAACGATGTGAAGGGCGGGAGTCCCGCTAATTCCGCTCAAGTTGAACGCCGTGTTAAAGGTAAACGCTCCCGGAGCGATAACTAGGGTGTCGCCGGGCTTGAGCAGTGGAATGCTTTTAATAATGGTATCCGCGGTGGAGAGGGGCGTGTTGCAGGGATATGTTTTCTGGACATTTTTATTGAAAGCCGATATACTCTGGTTTTCGGTCGTCAGGTTCTTATTTGTGTTCGCCAGAGTATTATTTATTGAATCAAAAACGCCATTGGTTGAATCCAGTTTCCGCCCAAGGGTCTGAAATAAAGCGACGTCGCTGTCCGTCACTGATTTTAAAGCGGCCAATTCGCCGGCGGTAATGATGGTATCGGGGGAAAATTGCGCGTTGAATATTTTTGCAATCGAATCACCGGCCAGATAGAAACCTTGGGCCGAAACCGCCGCCAGAACAAAATCGGTTGCAAAATGCAGGGTATCGATGCGTTGCAACGTGTCCAAGGGAGTTTTCAAACTTGTGCAGGATTTTTTTTGCAGCGTATCCAACATGGCGTTATTTAATCTGAAAGCGGCATTTTGGACAGTATCCAGGTAGTTTTTTGCGATGACGGAATCGGCAAGCGCGTTTTTTTGCGTACGTTGAGAGTCAGCGGATTGGGCCAGTTTTTTAAGGCTGTCCGCCAGCAGCGTCAGTGAATCCAAATCCGCCTTGGCCTGCAGGTGGGCGGCAATTAAGCTATCCTGATACTGTACGGCATTTGGATTATTATTGTAATTAACAGGGTCCCACGGGTTGTTTCTTTGGATGCAACTCAAAATGACGAGGAGAGGAAGGGTGATTACCCGCCATTCCATTTTAATTTTTGAAGATTTATGAATGCCTTGCCGCGCCATTTGGGTAATCTATTTTGTCACAAGGTTCGCTTCGGCAAAGTTCCAATTTATGAGGTTTGCCATGACCGCCTCGACATATTTCTGGCGGTCATTTTCATAATCGATGTAATAGGCGTGTTCCCAAACGTCTATTGCCAGGAGCGGTTTAAAGCCCTTAAGCAAGGGAGTATCGATATATTCCGACCGGTACACCTTCACGGCCTCGCCATCCTGGACGATCCAAACCCAGCCGATCCCGAATTTCATGGCCTCGTCCAGTACCGTTTTATGAAACGTATTAAAGGAGCCATATGATGCCGTGATCATTTTTTCAATTTTTCCCTTGGGAACGCCGCCGCCCGCGGGCCTGAGGCTTTGCCAGTACCAATTATGATTGTACAGCATCACCGCGTATTGAAAGACCGCCTCATCGAGCTGTATGCCGCCCTCGTTTTTGAGGATCAGCTCTTCAAGGGTATGGCCCTGATATTCGGGGTGCGCGTTGATCCACCCCGTAAGGTAGGTAAAATACCCTTTATGGTGTTTGTTGTAATGGAGATTGACGGTGCGCTCGGAAATACTCGGCGCAAGCGCGCCCATGCCATAGGGCAAATCCACCATCGTGATTTTTTTGAATTCGGACTGCGCGTCGGCCTTGGGCTTTTCGGCAAACAGGTTCGGCCCGGACGTGAGAACGAGCGCGGCCGTCGCGCCCGCCGCGGTTTTTATAAAATCCCGACGATTTACTTGTCTTTCCATACCGGTTCCTCCTTAAAAAACGTGGGTTGTTTCTAAATCCCCATTGTATTGAGAGTATTAATGATATTGTCGATTGTCGCGGTAATCTTGGGGTGCGACACTTCAAAATACAAAATCGAATCTTTAAGGTGCTTGTTGAGCTCCTGATGGTCGGCCAGATCCGCTTCGTCCAGATCAACGGTCCGGTCGATAAGCTCGGTGAGCCGTAGCGCTTTTTCTTTTGCTTCTGGTTTTGTAAATTCCGTTTCATCGAGCTGCTTGCGTAATTCAAACAGCAGTTTGTGCATTTCCTTGGCGGCCATGAAAGTCTCCTTGTTTCTTAATGTCCTTTTTATAAATATACTTATTTGCCTTTTAAAATGGATGCTTTCTTCACCGTAAGACGCAGGATCAATTATTTTGAGAGCGTATTGATGCTTGTACCGCATAAGAAAAAGGAATTTCCATGAGTAAAGTTGCTCTGGTTAAATGTAATTCATACGATGTATCGGATGTACACGATGCAGTCCAGAAAGGGCTGGACTTGCTGGGCGGCATTTCAAAGTTCGCCAGATCCGGCGAGAAAATACTTCTCAAACCCAATTTCCTCGCCGGTGAGGTACCGGGAAAATGCGTCAACACGAACCCCCGTATATTCAGGGTGGTTGCCGAACTGTTCCGGGCCATTGGCGCAAAGGTCAGCTACGGCGATTCACCGGCTTTTGGAAGCGCCGCCGCGGCAAGCAAGAAGGCGGGGTTTACCGATGTTGCCGAAGAACTCGGCGTTGAATTGGCCGATTTCAAGGAAGGTATCGAGAAACAATTTCCTGAAGGCAAACAAAATAAGAAATTTACCATTGCAAAAGCTATCGCGGAAAGCGACGGGGTCATTTCGCTTCCCAAGCTCAAGACCCACGGCTTTTTAAGGTTTACCGGATGCATAAAAAACCAGTTCGGCTGTATCCCCGGCCTTCTTAAAGCCGAATTCCACGTAAAATGTCCAGATGCCTATGATTTTGCAAAAATGCTCGTTGACCTTAACGCATGCGTCAAGCCTCGGCTCTATATCATGGACGCTGTTTTTGCCATGGAAGGCAATGGCCCGCGGGGCGGGAACCCGCGCAAAATGCAGGCGCTCCTGCTCTCCGAAGATCCCGTCGCCTGCGATGCGACCGCATGCAGGCTTATTAATTGCGATCCGCTTAATGTCCCGACAATCACTATCGGACAGGACTTTGGAGCAGGCACCCACGAAATTGATAAAATTGAGCTGGTCGGGGACGACTTTGATGCGCTCAAGGTCCATGATTTTGACATCGACCGTTCAAAAATCAAAGCTTTTAAAGCGCAAGGGTTGTTGAAAAGTCTGGGCAATTTTTTTATAGCTAAACCGGTCATCAATAAAAACAAATGCGTCCGTTGCGGGATGTGCGTTCAAATGTGCCCGGTTAGGCCTAAAGCTGTTGATTGGTTGAGCGGGAACACTTCAAAACCGCCCGTTCATAATTACAGCAGGTGCATTCGGTGCTATTGCTGTCAGGAAATATGCCCTGAAAAAGCCATCGGCATTAAAAAGCCGCTGGTCCGTCGTTTCTTTTAGTCTCTCTTAGGCAGGTTAGGATTTTTTTGCCGGTTAAGCTTCGCCAAAACCGGGTAAAAAATCCCATAGGTTGCAATGCCCACGGCCAACGCAAGCGCAATGCTTCCCGCAATCCATTCAATGCCGCCTTTTGCAAGAGCGTTAACGCCGGCCTGCAGGTAAATCGCAAAGGGCAGAACCGGTACGACAAGTTTACCTATGGCAATCCCCGCGGCGATCAAAAACGGGATAAACGGCGGGGACGACACACACGACCCCAAAAAAGCAAGTGGCCAGTTAAGGCGTAAAATCGGGGTCATTGCCATGAGAAAAAGTATCTGGAACCCGTAAATGGGCATTATTCCAACACACACGCCCATGGCAAGCGAAAGAGCGCCTTTATGCGGGGAATTCGCATTGAGCTCGCGTTTCAAGACAAGAAGCAGTTTCTCCCGCCAGGTTTTTCCGGGGGCTCTGACCGTTTTCCAGGGAAGCAGGATTTTAATGAGCGCGGCCTTGGAGTTGACCGCGCCGATCCGGAAAAAATCAACAACAGGCCGGAAATGTGAAACGGCCTTTGATTGTGCGGGATAGTAGCGGTGGATCGGCACCGACTCGATTTCTATGCCGTTCCAGGCGGCATAGATGAGCACTTCCTGCTCGAACTCATACCGGGTGCCTTTGCATTCCAAATTTAGCACGGATTCAAGAGGATATGACCTGAAACCGCATTGCGTGTCGTGGACGTCTTTTTCAGTAAAAAAACGGTACCAGAACGTTCCGAACGCGCGTCCAAACCGCGAGCGTAAAGGCTGGTTCGCGCCGTCAACGGACAAAACACGGTCCCCGATAAACAGCTTGCGCGGGGCGGCATTGGTTTTTTCAATAAACAACGCCATGTCCTCGGACCGGTGCTGCCCGTCGGCGTCGAT
>JBAVGL010000489.1:0-2953 GCA_049684795.1 Chitinivibrionales bacterium
GACTATCGCGGGCTTTTTCGAGGGAACTTTGAAGTTCCTTGCGTTCGGCTTCCTTCATTGCCTGCATTTTTTCGGCTTTGCCCGCGTACGACGCCGTTGTCGTCAGCACAAGAACCGTGAAAAGTAATTTTTTCACTTTGCGCCTCCCTGTCCCGCCAAGGGAAGATTGACAAACGCAGGCAGCGATTTTCCTTCGCGGATGTTGACTGCCTGAAGGACCGCCTGGGCCAGAATCGGCGAGCCGAGGTCTTTCCAACGCGCGGCGCCATCGCCGCCCCAGCCGCTGAACACGGCGCATTTCTCGCCCTTGGTGTCGACAACCGCCTCGAAAATCGTGCCGATGCGCAGACGATAAACCGTACCGCGGATATCGGCGACCGGCGAGCTTTCCTGCGAGATTTGAATGCCGGAACCGGCCTCGTCGAGTTTGTTAAGAATTTGCACCAGCCGCGTGCACCCTTCAACGATGTCGATTGATTTGGTAGTCAGGTCACTCATGAGAAGAGACAAGCCCGAAAGCATCGGAGCCATGATAAGCGGAGGAAGTTTTTTGACTTCGGGCTGCACGCCGCTACAAAAGGAGACCAGTTTCCGGCGGAACTCGTCCTGCGAAAGCTCGATCTCACGGCGCCCGGCAATCGCTTCGCTTATCTTTGCCTCAAGAGCGTCGCTGGCACGCGATTGTTCAAGGGTCTCGGACTTTAGCGTGTCAAGCTGACCTTGCGTCTGGGCCAGGCGCTGGACCGTGCGGGCGCGGTAGGCCTCAAAATCCTTCCTGTCTTTGTCAATTTCCTGGCTTGTGCGTTCGACGTCGACTTGCGTCTGTATAAGCTCCTTACGAAGCCGCGCGATTTCGTCATCGATCGAAGGCGGCGCGGCCTGGCCGAAAACGCCGCACCAGAGCGCGCCGCACACCAATATTCCTGTAATCGTCAAGAATAAAACCGGATATTTCATGTGTACAATGCTCTCCATTCATCATCAATATTTTATTTCAATTCAAAACATTATTTCAAATCGGAATTGAAGGACAAGCGTATATTTGGCTTGCCTTTCATTCTTGTTACAAGGTGTATATTTTTAAATGCCGACCTTGTTTTAATGGCCTGTCCGGGCCTCGTCGCGCACACGCTGCTGAAAGGCCCGGCTGGTTCTGTCAAAACCTGGTCGTCAAACTGAGCCGAACGCTCAGCGGCTCCGAGGGATGGATTTCATAGTCGCTGATGCCCGCGGCGGGCTCTCCTTTAAGGCGGGTGGGATAGTAATATTCCATATCGTTGACTATTACGTTGAATATATTTAATATGTCAAGAGTCACCCTGACAGAGCGATTGACGTCGTAGGCGATTTGGCTGTTAAAAAGCGTTGACGCCGCCGAGCGAACGCTATTGTCCTGTGCGAGTGCGCGAGGGCCGAAGTAGCGCATGAAAAGGCTTGCCGACCACGGCCCGAGCCGGTGCATGGAGGCGCCCGCCGACACCGCCGACTCAATGGCCTCCGGCACATACTGTCCGTTCGTGTCGGGGTCGATAAACCGAGCCCGTGAAAGCGAGGCGTCGAAATCAAAGAGCAGCCAGGGAAGGGGCTGCCAGCGCTCGCTCCATTCAACGCCCATGCGACGGGTGGAAGCCCCCGGATCGGTAGTGCCTTCATCGGCGTCCCATACCAACTCCGAGTTGAAATCCAAAAGCCACAAGGCGAGCGAACTTTGCAATCCCGGAACGGCGTCGATATTGCGCGCGCCGATCTCATAGCCTTTCGACCGGACCAGAAGCGTCACTTTGTCAACTGATTTGCCGGATTTTTCATTGACGGTAGCGGTTGCGCCGCGAACATCATTGGAATGGTAACCGTCGCCATAATCGGCGTAAAACTCGTTATTGGCCCAAGGACCTAAAACAAGCGTTGCCTTCGGCAAAACCATTCCCCCGTTAGCGCTGCCTGAGTTTTCCGTATAATCGGAGCTGACCTTGGCGTTTAAATGAACGTATCTGAGGCCAAGGGTAAAATGCATCCACGACGTAAGGCGGCTGTCCAAATCACACCACGGTTCAACTTTGACTTCGGCCACGCTGTCGACTCCCCAGGATTCAAGGACCTTCCGGTGATCGGTGTGCAACAGTCCCACCGGATCGATCAAGTCGCAGCGCGCGTCAAGGCCTATCCTGGTTTTTTCCAGCAAGCCAAACACCGTGTCTTCCCGCTGCCAGCGGTCGGATGTACCAAAGTACCATCGTTTGTCCTTCTGGTACATTTGGTCGCCGTTTACCGTGTCGTCAAGAAAGTACGTAAAGTTCGAGTAAAGGTCCATGTCGTACTTTACGGCATAAGCGTTTGCCGAAAGCGTACCTCCCCAAAGCTGACCTTTCCAGGAACTCGACAGGCTGTATCGATGCGACGTACCGCCGTCGCTTGAATCTTCGGTGCCCCAGACGCTGATGAGGCCCTCGTCCACAGCCCGCTGGGGGATGTGGTTGGTGGCGTTCCATTGACCGGAATAGCCCATGGCTTCTATATTGAAAAGCCCTTCGCCGAGCTGGCGGGACCAGCGCAGAATGCCGTTGAATTTGCAGAAGTCTTGAGGCACGACGAACGGCCCATCCTGGTGCATGGCTTCCAATCCGAGAAGAAGTTTCCCCCCGGCTAGGTCGGTGGATGTGGCGTCCAGCGAACGGTAGTAACCGTAAGAGCCGAGCGTACCAGTCAAAAATGGGCGGGCAAGCTGTTTATCATAGAATATATCAATCCCGCCTGCGGAGGAGAAATCGCCCTCCGCTGCATTATAGGTTCCCTTGAAATAGTCGGCATGGTCAATGAGTTCGGGAATGACGAAGTTTAGGTCATCGTAGCCTTGCCCATGACCTTGCGTTGGCAGGTTCACCGGTACGCCATCGACCGACGTCGCGAAGTCGGTGCCGTGGTCGAGGTTAAAGCCGCGCAGCAAAAACTGGTT
>JBAVGL010000490.1:0-2454 GCA_049684795.1 Chitinivibrionales bacterium
ATTTTATGTTCCCTGTTGTCAAAAGCGACGATGTCGGAATAGAACCCGAAAAATATCTCGTCGGCGAGGGCGTCGTCCTTGGGGTTTTTATCGGGAATTTTTTCGCTGAGCCGCACCGCGTCGTAGGTAATGTACCCCACGGCCCCGCCGCACAATGGCGGCAGGCCTTCGGCGT
Source organism: Chitinivibrionales bacterium (assembly GCA_049684795.1). Classification (GTDB taxonomy): domain Bacteria; phylum Fibrobacterota; class Chitinivibrionia; order Chitinivibrionales; family FEN-1185; genus JBAVGL01. Next base: position 176 of record JBAVGL010000490.1, read on the forward strand.
ACGCCTGGCGGTATTTGGCAAGGAGTTCCCGCAGTTTTTTCAAAGGACCGCCGCTGCCCGTTTCATTTAATTTCCCCGAAATTTCCCAGGATGCGCCCGTGCTTTTAAAGGTCAAAAACGGGTTCCCGCCGATAAAGGAATACCGGGCGACCGTGTCGCCGCCGCTAACGCTTTCCAGCAGGAAACTATACGGCGCGTCGGAAAAAAGTTTTTTCCAAACCGTTACCGGCGTTTCGGTATCGGCCAGTATGCGGCTGCACACGGGCAAAACATTGCCGGAACCGGCATGCGCTTTTAGGCGGTCCACGTCGGGAAAAATCATGGTTCGTTCGTTTCTTTTATTCTAACGCGGATAGATTTTTTTCCAGTTTTTCAAGATTTTTCAGAAGCCCCGATAATTTTTCTTTTTCTTTTTCAACGACGTCCGCGGGAGCTTTATCAACGAAGTTTGGGCTGGCCAAACGGGCCTGCGTTCCTTCGCACAGCTTTTTAACGCGGCTGATTTCTTTTTCCAACCGTTGCCGCTCAACGCCTTTGTCAATAAGGCCTTCAAGGACGAGATAGACCTGATTGCCCAGTATCACGCTTTGACCGGCGAGCGCGGGCTTCGCGATATTTCGGCCGACATCGGTTTTGGTAAGTCGCGCAAACATGTTGATCATGCCGATATGGGCCGCAAGCATATGCTCTTCGGTTTCGGAAGCGGGTATGACGACCGCGCGGGCTTTTTTATCGGGGGGTATATTGTTTTCCGCGCGGATCGTGCGCAAGGCCACAATGATCTCTTTAAGCAGCGCGAAATCTTTTTCAGCGGCCTCGTCGATACACAACCCCATGAATACGGGAAACGCGGCCGTCATTATCGTTTCGCTGTCTAGGAGCAACGGGAAATCGATGGCCCCGCGAAGGTGACTCCAAATTTCCTCGGTGATGAAGGGCATGATCGGGTGCAGCAGCTTGAGGATCGAGCCGAGAACATAGCTGCACAGAACAAGGGCGTTTGTTTTACGTTGCGGATCATCGCTCCGGTACAGGTCCGCCTTTTTTATTTCGATGTACCAATCGCAGAAATCGTGCCAGGTAAAGTCATAGAGCGTATGGGCCGTTTCGTTGGTGCGAAACGTCGAAAGCGACGTTGAAACGTCCCGAATGGTTTTGTTGAGCCGCGACAGCACCCATTTGTCCTCAAAAGACAACGAGCCGATGGCGGGCAACGACTCGAAACAGGGCCTGCCGGGAATGTTATCCAATAAAAAGCGCGAAGCGTTCCACAGCTTGTTGGCAAAGTTCCTGCCAACGTCGAACGTGTCCTTGCTCAAATAAACATCCGCGCCCTGGGCGGTAATGTTGATCAGGGAAAAACGCAACGCGTCGGCCCCGTACTGGGAAATGATTTCGAGTGGATCGATGGCGTTACCCAGCGATTTGCTCATCTTGCGGCCCGACTTGTCGCGTACCGTTGCGGTCAGGATGACATCGGTAAACGGAAGCTTTCCCGTAAAATGCAGGCCGGCCATGATCATCCTGGCGACCCAGAAAAAAATGATTTCCGGCGCGGTGACCAGGGTATCGGTTGGATAGAATTTCTTCATGAGGCCGGTGTCCTGGGGCCAGCCCATGGTTGAAAACGGCCACAGCCACGATGAAAACCATGTGTCAAGCACGTCTTCGTCCTGGGCTATAGACGCGCTTTTGCACGATGGGCAGAACTCGGGGTCTTGTTCGGCAACGATGACCTGGCCGCAGGGTTTGCAATACCACACCGGAATGCGGTGTCCCCACCATATCTGCCTTGATATGCACCAGTCGCGGATATTTTCCATCCAGTCGATATATGTTTTTTTCCAGCGCTGGGGGAAAAAGCGGACTCGGTCTTCCCGCGCGGCAACAAGCGCCGCTTCGGCAAGCGGCTTCATTTTAACGAACCACTGGTTTGAGTACCGGGGTTCAACCACCGTATGGCACCGGTAGCAGTGCCCCACCGCATGAGTATGGTCTTCGATTTTTTCAAGCAGTCCCAGCGCCTCCATGTCTTCAACCACGGCCGTGCGGCATGCAAAACGGTCCATGCCGATATATTTTTCCGGAATTGGGCCGCGCATGCGGCCGGTCCCGTCAATGACCTCTATGGGCTCCATGGCGTGGCGCCTGCCCATCTGAAAATCGTTGGGATCGTGCGCGGGCGTGACCTTCACCGCGCCCGTTCCGAACTTCCGGTCGACGAAATCGTCGGCGATAACGGGGATTTCACGATTGACAAGGGGAAGCATGAGCATCGT
>JBAVGL010000491.1:0-16840 GCA_049684795.1 Chitinivibrionales bacterium
GGTCATTATCGTGGTGCTCTGGTTGTTGAGCGCATTCGGAGTATTTAATTCCATGGAACACATGCGTATTGGAAGATGACCGAAATACCACGAGGTTGCATTCATGACGATAGCGCAGGGGTTCAAAATTTTGAGCCCTTGCGTAGTGTCGTAACAAATTGAAATCAAGACGTTTTTAACAGAGGAGGATTTGCATGCAGGCGCAAGCATCGATCTGGATCTGGATAATAGGCGGCATTATCGTTTTTCTTTTTCTAACGGGTATTAAAATCGTACGGCCCACGCGCAGAGGGCTTGTGGAGCGGTTGGGAAAATACCATCACTTCGCAAACCCCGGTTTTCACTGGCTCATTCCCATTGTCGACAAAATGTATCAGGTCAATGTCACCGAGCAACTCGTGAACGCCGATCCGCAGGAAATCATCACCAACGACAACCTCAACGCGATGGTCGACGCGCAGATATACTACAAAGTGAAAGACACCGAGGAAGACGTCAAGCATTCGCAGTATAACGTCAATAACGTCAATTACCAGATAGTAAACCTTTCGCGGAGCACCTTGAGAAACATCATCGGCACGATGTCGCTCAAGTCCGCCAACAGCGAGCGCGGCAGGATCAACAAGGACCTGCACGAAATCCTTATCAGGGAAACCACGCACTGGGGAATCGACATCGTCCGCGCCGAATTGAAGGAAATCGACCCGCCCAAAGACGTCCAGGACACCATGAATAAGATCGTCAAGGCCGAAAACGAAAAGATCGCGGCCGTGGACTTCGCGACCGCGGCCGAAACGACGGCCGACGGCATCAAACGTGCGGAGATCAAAAAAGCCGAGGGCGTGCGGCAGGCGAGAATCCTGGGCGCGGAAGGAGAGGCCGAGGCGATCCGGTTGGTCAACGAAGCGGCCGACAAATATTTCGTGGGAAATTCGCAATTGCTGAAACGTTTGGAAACGGCGCAATTCGCGCTCCAGAACAACGCGAAAATCATCGTGCCCGCGGGCCAGCAGATAATAAACGTCATCGGAGATCTGGCGGGAATAGCGCAATCCGGGAAATAACGGGAATACGTCAATTTATTAACCTTTTCAGGAGGATTCTTTATGAAGTTCTTAAAAGCATCGGTCGCGGTTCTTGTATTCGCGAGTTTTCTTTTTGCGCAGGCTGCGGGGCCTAAAACCGAACAGGTGAACAGCGCGATGAAAATGCGTGGAAAAATCATTCGGATAGACGCTAAAAGCAGTACGATTATCCTTAAAAGTAAAACGGAAAAAGACACCCTGTTTGTGGATTCCAGCGCCACGCTTATGAGCGGAGATAAAGTAATTAAGTTAAGCGATTTTAAAAAAGGCGCCAATGTGAGCGTTACGTGGGAAATCATAAACAATAAAAAAACAGCGACTAAAATAGATGAAAAAATCAAAGGCGGTTCCGAGAAGGAAAATTATTAATACAACAGTATCTCTTTGCGGCCCAAGAGTGAAATGAACTACAAAGACTATTACAAAGTGTTGGGAGTTTCCCAAACCGCGACCCCCGACGAAATTAAAAAGGCCTATCGCAAACTTGCCATGAAGTTTCATCCCGATAAGACCACGGGAAACAAGGCCGCGAACGAAAAGTTCAACGAGATCAACGAGGCCAATCAGGTCTTAAGCGATCCGGAAAAACGCAAGAAGTACGACCAGTTCGGCGCCGATTATCAGCGCTATGAGCAGGCCGGCGCGCAGCCTGGCGGCTTTGACTGGTCGAAGTACGCGAGCCCGGACAGCAATCAAAAGCAGGGGATGAGCGCCGAGGAATTTGAGTCGATGTTTGCCGAAGACGGCGACATCGACCTGTTTGAATTGCTGTTCGGAGGGCGAGGCGGAGGAAGACAGGGAAGAAGGAGCGCCGCTTACAAGGGCGACGACCTGAACGCCGAAACGACGATTTCCCTTGATGAAGCATATCATGGTTCCGCGCGGCTGATCCAGCTCGATGGTCAGAGAATCAAAGTGACGGTTCCCCCGGGCATCGCCGACGAACAGGTGCTGCGGATTGCCGGAAAAGGCATGGACGGAACACGGGGCGGCCCCAAAGGCGATCTTTACCTTACGGTAAAGGTGGCGCCTCACCCCGAATTACGTCGAAAAGGAAATGACCTTTACCGCGATTTCCCCGTTGATGTATACACCGCGATACTGGGTGGGAAAACTTTGGTCAAGACGCTGAAAGGGGCGGTAAAGGTCGATATTCCCGCGGAAACGCAAAACCATAAGGTGCTCAGGCTGCGGGGGCTCGGCATGCCGGTCTTCGGCAACACGAATGTTTTTGGAGACCTGTTCGTGACAATCGACGTCCAATTGCCGGACCATCTTACTCAAGAGGAAACCGACCTGTTCAGGAAATTGGCGGCAATGCGGAAATAAACCCCTTTCAAGTCCGCCCAAGCAAAAAAAGTTTTCTCGGAAGGACACCTGCATGACAAATTCAAATAACGCCCAACATCGCTCTATTTTGCAAAACATAGCCCGAAGGGCAATGGTTGACAGAGGGCTTCTTCCGGCTTTTTCACAACAGGCGCTGAGTGAACTTGACAAAATAAAAGGGGCCGCGATGCCGCCGGACGGAGCGGCGCGCGACCTTAGGAAGCTCGCCTGGTGCTCGATCGACAACGACGATTCCCGCGACCTGGACCAGCTTACCGTTGCGGAGGCAATGGAACATGGCGCGGTAAAAGTCCTTGTCGCAATCGCCGACGTCGATTCACTGGTAAGGAAAAGCTCGGCGATTGATGAACATGCCCGGCATAACACGTCTTCGGTTTACACGGCCGCCAGGATATTTCCCATGCTGCCCGAAAAGCTTTCGAATGACCTTACGTCGCTTAACTTCGGGTCCGACCGGCCGGCCATCGTCATTGAAATGGTCTTTGCCGATGACGGAGCGCTTCTTACGTCCGACCTGTACCGGGCGATAGTATGCAATCATGCAAAGCTCGCTTATTCCAGCGTTGCGGCCTGGCTGGAAAACAACGGGCCAATGCCGCCGGAAATTGCGGCCGTCGATGGCCTCGCCGAAAACATCCGGCTCCAGGACCGCGCGGCGCGCAAGATTAAAGCTCTCCGGCATGTAAACGGCGCCCTCGATTTTGAAACAATAGAGGCCCGTCCGGTTTTTGACGGGGACATTCTCAAGGGGTTGGAGATCGAAAAATCAAACAAGGCCAAAAGCATAATAGAGGACTTCATGATCGCCGCGAACGGAGTTACCGCGCGGTTTCTTGCGTCTAAAAAGTTACCGTCAATACGGCGGGTGGTCCGCACGCCGAAACGCTGGGGCAGGATCGTTGAGCTTGCGGCGCAGCATAATCTTACCTTGCCCCAAGGGCCCGACTCAAAATCGCTGGAGCAATTTTTGACAAAGGCAAAAGCCGCGGACCCCGACCGTTTTCCGGACATTTCCCTGAGCGTCATTAAACTGCTTGGTCCGGGTGAATACGTCGTCGAACAGCCGGGAAGCGCCGCTTCCGGGCACTTCGGTCTTGCGGTACGGGATTACACGCACTCGACCGCGCCCAACCGCCGGTTCCCCGATATCATTACCCAGAGGCTATTGAAAGCCGCCATCGCCGGGAAACCATCGTCCTATTCGGCCGACGAACTTGAGGCGCTCGCGAAGCACTGCACGGAAATGGAAGATAAAATCAAAAAGGTCGAACGGCAGATGGAAAAATCAGCGGCGGCCATGCTATTGGAGCCGAGAATCGGGGAACAATTCGACGCTTTTGTCACCGGCGCGTCGGAAAAAGGAACATGGGTGCGCATCACCAATCCTCCCGTGGAAGGGAAATTAATGAATGGGGCCAAGGGCCTGGACGTCGGCGTCCGTCTTCGCGTGCAACTGGTCAGCACGAACGTGGAGCGGGGCTTTATCGATTTTGCAAAGGAAAACTTTTAGGAGAAAGGGAATCGCTACAGGGGCCGTGACGACAATCATGGCGATCATGACAATCATTAAAACAGAGGAGGCTTTATGCAACACAGTTTACGAAGTATAATCGGCTACGCTATCAGGGCCATGGACGGCGATTTGGGAAAAGTGCATGAGTTTTACTTTGATGACGCAACCTGGACCATACGTTATTTGGTCGTGGAAACGGGAAATTGGTTGTTAGGGCGCAAAGTGCTTATTTCTCCCGTTGCAATGGGAAAGCTTGATGTAAAGGCGCGTGTTTTTTCAGTAAACCTTACCTGCGACCAGGTCCGGAACAGTCCCGACATCGATACCGAAAGGCCCGTTTTCCGCCACCATGAGGCTCAGTTACATGAGTACTACCAGTGGCCGCAGTATTGGGAAGGCGGCTACTTGGGCACTTTTGGAATCACGCCGTTTCCCGTCTATGAAAATTTCATGGAGAAAAAATCTACCGCGCCGGAGGGAGGGGACGATCCGCATCTGCGCAGCACGCGTCAAGTCACCGGCTACCATATTCACGCCACCGACGGTGAAATCGGGCATGTTGATGATTTTATCGTTGACGACGGGAATTGGGCGCTTCTTAACCTGGTTGTAAATACCGGCACGTGGCTGTCCGGAAGAAAAGTGCTCATCCCGCCCGCATGGATAAAGAACGTGAATTGGGACGATACCAGCGTGTATCTTGACCATTCGCGGGAATCGGTTAAAAATAGTCCCGAGTTTGACCTTTCAAAATTATCATGAAAACTTCTCCTGTTTTAAAAAATGCGTCGCATTCCAATGAAAAGGATAAAAATGAAGACCGGGATGAGCGGATAGACGCTCTTAACGACAAATATCTCCGGCTCATGGCCGAGTTCGAAAATTATAAACGCCGCAGCGGCCAGGAGCGGGAGCGGCTCATCGAGGCAGCCGACGAACAGCTCGTCAGGGAACTTATTGAAGTTCGGGAAGATTTTGAACGGGCTTTTGCATCAAATGACCGGGGCGAAAAATTCGTCATCGGAATGAATCTGAACTCTGCTAAACTGAACTCCATCCTGCAAAAGCACGGGCTTGAAGCATACGGCGAGCCGGGTGACAAATTCGATCCTGAACTTCATGAAGCGGTATTATGCTCCCCAAATGAGTTGATACCCGAATCGCACATCACCGATGTGCTCGAGCGGGGTTATATGGTCAAGGGGAAAATTGTCAAACATGCTAAAGTGGCGGTTTCAAGCGGAAAGCCCGAACAGGAATAAACCTTTTTAGTTGTCAAGGACTTAATCCGCATGCGGAAATTACGCTTGGTAACGATCAACATCCACAAAGGCTTTTCCTGGGGCAACCGGAAGTTTATCTTGCACCGCCTTCGCGAAGCGATCCGTTCGGTTGACGCCGATATCGTCTTTTTGCAGGAGGCGGTCGGCAAAAATTCCGCCCAGGCGGAAAAGCACAGCAACTGGCCCGGTCAGGCTCAGCACGAATTTCTTGCCGATCCCCAATGGAAATATTTTGCCTATGGCAAGAACGCGTTCTATCCCGACGGCCATCATGGCAACGCGATTCTTTCAAAGTTTCCCCTGCTGCATTCGGAGCAGATCGACACCTCGACCAACAGCTTTGAGCAGCGCGGATTTCTCTACTGCGCTGTAAACATACCGGGCAGTCCGGTCCCGCTGCATTGTCTCTGCGTCCATCTGGGGCTTTTTGCCGTTTCGCGCCGAAAGCAGCTTCGCATGCAGGCCGACTATATCAGCCGGTGCATTCGACCCGCCGAACCGATAATCATGGCGGGCGATTTTAATGACTGGAGCGGTCGGTGCGTCAACGATTTCGCGAAGATATTAGGCATGAAGGACGCGGCCACGGAGGCGAAAGGCAGGAAAGCGCGCACGTTTCCCGCGCGCATTCCTTTTCTTCCCCTCGATCGAATTTACTTCAGGGGCTTGACGGCGAAGAGCTCCGCGACGTACTACAAGGGTGTTTGGAAGAAGCTTTCCGATCACGCGGCATTGTTTATAGAAAGCGAGTTGCCCTGACCCGCCCGTCGGCGGATAAGAACCTTAACCAAAAAATCAAGATCTTTGCGAAACGCGTAGATAATAATTTTTGTAAGGTACTAACATGATGAAGGTCAATTGGATATTATTACATATCCTGCCGATCATAGGGTTTTTCCTTGCTGTGACGCTTCTTGTCCACCAGGGCCGGAAGCGTCGTTCCCCTTCAAGCACAATGGCCTGGCTGCTCGCGATTTTGCTGGTCCCCTATATCGGCGTACCGGCATACGTGATCTTCGGCGGCCGTAAAATCAGACGCATGACGAAAGACAAGGCCGACCTGTCGCTTGGCGTCAAGGTCCCCGGAGAGCGGCCCGTTACGCAAGGCGTGGGCGGCATCTTCCCTCCAAGGAACGGCAATGAAATAACGCTTCTTGCCACGGGAGAAATGGCCTGCGAGACGCTTGTCGATCTGATCGAACACGCGCGGAAAAGCATCGATATCAGCACCTTTATTCTGGGCAACGACGAAACCGGCGCGGCTGTCCTCGCAGCCCTGACGCGCAAGGCCGGACAGGGCGTTTACGTTCGGCTGCTTCTGGACGCGCTCGGCTCCTTTCGCGTTTCAAAAAGAACACTCGCACCTTTTCAGGCCGCCGGCGGTCATTACGCTTTTTTCATGCCCATGATGCATCTTCCCTTCCGGGGCCGCGCCAATTTGCGCAATCACCGCAAGATCATGATTGCCGACGGCGCAACCGCTATACTCGGCGGCATGAACATCGCGCAAGACTATATGGGCATGACCGTCAGCACGCGGCGTTGGCATGATTTGTCTTTTTTGGTAAAGGGGCCAGTGATCGGCGATCTACATGATGTTTTCCATTCCGATTGGCAATTTGCCGCAAAACGGAAAACCGCGCATGAGGACTTTCTTGTTCCCGCCAATACGGGTGCGACCTCCACGCTGGAGTTGGTGCCGAGCGGACCCGATGTTGCGGGCGATCCGCTTTACGAGAGCGTCGTAACCGCGCTCTTCAAGGCCAAAAGCCGCGTGTGGATCGTCACCCCGTATTTTGTCCCCGATGAAATGCTGCTCAAGGCGATGTGCATCGCCGCCAGGCGCGGCGTGGATGTGCGCATCGTCGTGCCGCTGGTATCCAACCACCCGCTTGCCGACCTTGTGCGGCGGAGCTATCTCAGGGAAGCGCAGGACAGTGGCGTTAAAATTTGTAATTTCACGCCCGGAATGATGCACGCCAAGGCAATACTTGTGGATGGGTCGCTCGGCATTGTCGGTTCAATGAACATGGATATGCGCAGCTTGTTTCTGAACTATGAAGTCGCCTTGTTTATCTATAATGAAAACATGGTGCAAGAACTGGACCGCTGGGTAACGGACTTGCTGCATCAATGCGTTCCCGGCATAAAAAAAGCGAATGTTGCCGTTGAATTTTTTGAAGGCATTGCGCGCCTTCTGGCGCCGCTTCTGTAATGCGCTTATGGTACTGGTGTTTTCAGGTTTGACACGTATGCGGGACGACACCTATTTTTTTACCTGCCTAACCCGCCTAATGGCGGATAAGGTTCTGTACGGGTAATTATCTACGCGTGCCGCGTATATAATTCGCCTACAGAACCTAAGGGCAGATAAGTCCCTCTAACCTTTCGAACGATACTACAGTATCGTCCAAAAGCCAAGAGGGGCTAAACCTATTCAAAAGGAGGTCCGCCATGTTTGACATTTTAAGAAAAGCCCTGCTTGCCGGGGTCGGGGTCACGTATTTGACCAAAGACAAAATCGAAGAGGTCGGCAAAAAAATCGCGCAGGACGCAAAGGTCAGCGAAGCTGAAGGCAGGAAGTTCGTCGACGAGCTGGTCAAGAAATCGCTGGAAGCCAAGGGCTCGCTCGAAAAAACCGTCGCCGAAAAGATCCAAACGGCGATCCATGCAATGAACCTGCCGACCCGCAAAGACGTCGACGAACTTAAAAGCAGAATCGCCGAGCTCGAAGCGCACCGTAAGAAGTAGCGGAAACGGAAACGTCATGAACGTGGGGCAACGAGTCACCCTCCGCATTTCACGGTACGGGGAGATCATCTCCGTTTTTCTTAAGTACGGGTTCGAGGACGTCATTGCGGGTCTGAACCTTCAAAAGGATGCCGCCCTTACCCGATTGCCGTTCCATTTCAAGCGCCGTACCGCTTTTAAAGCGCCCCTTTCGCGATGGGAACGGGTTCGTCTGGCCATCGAAGAACTCGGCCCGACCTTCATCAAATTCGGGCAATTCCTCAGCAACCGGCCCGATCTCGTCCCCGCCGAGCTCATTGACGAATTGATCAAACTGCAGGATTCGGTCAAGCCTTTTTCGCGGACCGAAGCGCTGGCAATCCTGGAACACGCGCTCAAACGTCCGGTGGGTGAGGTTTTCGCCGATTTCCCGGCGCAGCCTATTGCCTCCGCGTCGGTCGCCCAGGTGTATCGGGCGCGGCTTAAAAACGGCGACGACGTGGCGATCAAGGTGCAACGGCCGAATATCCGGCGTATCGTGGCCACCGACCTTGACATCCTCGGACATCTTGCCGGGCTTATCGAGCGGCACAACAGAGACCTTGCGGCCCTGCACCTGTCCGAATTGGTGCGCGAATTCGGCCGGACCCTTAACAAGGAGCTCGATTTTTCGCTTGAAGCGGCGACCATGGAACGGTTCCGGGCCGATTTTAAAAATACCACGGAATACTACGTTCCCAAGGTTTATGCTGCGTTGACCACCGAATCGGTCCTGGTCATCGAGTTCGTGGATGGCATCAAGGTCAGCGACGTCGATTCGCTGAAAAAAGCGGGTCTGGTTCCTTCCGACATCGCAAGGGTCGGGGTGAATTTGGTTCTCAGACAGATTTTTACCAACGGTTTTTTTCACGCCGATCCGCATCCGGGCAATATCCTCGTTCTTCCCGACGGCCGCTTGTGTTTCCTGGATTATGGCGCGGTCGGGATCGTATCGGCGTCGCTGCGCCACCACCTGAGCGTCATCCTTTACGGGGTGATTTACAAAGACCCGCAGCGCATCATGCGCACGCTGTCGCAGCTTGCGACCCAGCGCATCGTCAACATCGACCGTTTGGAATACGAAATCACTGAAATCATCGAGCAATACTCGTCGGCGTCGCTGAGCGAGATTAAAGTGCGCGACCTGCTCGACCGCTTCGGCCGCATCACCGCCGAAAACCATCTTCGTTTCGTTCCAGGGTTCTATCTTCTTTTCAAGGCGCTTATAACCATTGAAGGGGTGGGGCTTCTGCTCGATCCGGCTTTCAACCTCGCGCGCGAGGTCGAACCGTATGCGCGCAGGCTTATGCGTGAAAACCCCCGGCTCAGATATCTGCCGTTCGATGTTTATTTCACCTTGGCCGATATGGCGTCCCTGCTCAAAGACCTTCCCTTCGAGGTAAAGGACCTCATGCGCATGCTCAAGGCCGGCGAAACGCGTATCCAATTTGAACACCGCGGACTCGATTCGCTATCGCTGAAACTTGATCAGATCGTTAATCGAATGGTTTTCGCGATAGTGCTGGCGGCGCTCATCATCGGATCATCGGTGGTCATTCACTCAGGCATGCCGCCGCTGCTGTATGGTGTTCCGCTCGTGGGGGTTTTAGGCTTTGCAATTGCCGGCCTGCTTGCCTTATGGCTGCTCTTTTCAATGCTCAAAACCAACCATTCCTAACCCACAAGGTGGATAAGGTTCTGTACGGGTAATTATTTACGCGTGCCGCGTATATAATTCGCCTACAGAACCTAATCGAAACAAAAAGAAAGCAATTAAGTAATGGACAAGTTTCCCGCTGCTTTTTGGAGTGTCTCCGTAAGCGAGATGCTCCAAAAACTAGAAACGACAAAAGATGGGTTGACGGGCAATGAGGCCCTTCGGCGGCTTGAGCGCTTTGGCGCCAATCTTCTCAAGCCGCCGAAGCGGTCGGACGCGCTGACGCTTCTAATCGGCCAATTCAAAAGTCCGATCATACTCATACTCTTCTTCGCGACCGGGCTGTCGTTTTTTCTCCGCGATACGGCCGACGCGATTATTATTCTGTCTATTATCCTGGTCAGCGGATTGCTCGGGTTCTGGCAGGAGCGCGGCGCATCGAACGCGGTTAAAAAACTGCTGTCCATCGTTCGGATCAAGGCCGCGGCGGCGCGGGACGGAAAAACCGTTGAAATTCCGGTCGAGGAAATCGTGCCGGGCGACATCGTCGTCCTGCATGCGGGGGACATCGTTCCCGGCGACGGATTGGTCGTGGAAAGTAAAGACCTGTTCGTCGACGAAGCCATGTTGACCGGTGAAACGTTCCCCGCTGAAAAAGCGGAGGCGGTCCTTCCGGCGGAAACGCCGCTCGGCCACAGGACAAACGCGCTGTGGATGGGCACTCACGCGGTAAGCGGCGGCGCAAAGGCGCTGATTGTTCGCACCGGTAAAGAAACCGAGTTCGGCAAGGTGTCCGAGCGGCTGAAACTCAGGCCGCAGGAAACGGAATTCGAGCGCGGCATCCGGTCATTCGGCTATTTCCTCATGGAAGTCACGATGCTGCTGGTGGCCGCCATTTTCGCCATCAACGTGTATCTGGGCCGTCCCGTCCTCGAATCGATTCTTTTTTCGCTGGCGCTCGCCGTGGGGCTGACCCCGCAGCTGCTGCCAGCGATCATCAGCATCAACCTCTCGCATGGCGCGAAGCGTATGGCCGAAAAAAAGGTCATCGTCAAGCGGCTCGCTTCGATTGAAAATTTCGGCAGCATGAACGTGATATGCTCCGATAAAACCGGAACGTTGACAGAAGGAATAGTCCGCGTCCAGTCCGCTTGCGACGTGGAAGGCGCTCCAAGCGATACGGTCCTTCTTCACGCGTATCTTAACGCTTTTTATGAAAGCGGGTTTATAAACCCGATCGATGAAGCGATCCGCGCGCACCGCCCGTTTGATCTGGCCGGCTACGCGAAACAGGACGAAATCCCCTATGATTTTCTTCGAAAACGCCTGAGTATCCTGGTTTCCAAAGGCGATACCCATCTCATGGTGACCAAAGGGGCGCTCGGCAATGTTCTTGACGTTTGCTCATCGGTTGAAACGGGCGGAGGGACGGTCGTCGACATCGCCTCCGCGCGCGACAAAATCCAAAAACACTTCGAAGAATTCAGCGGCAAGGGTTTCCGGACGCTGGGTATTGCATATAAGAACATGGGAACGGAATCACGCATCAATAAGAGCCACGAATCGGGCATGACATTTTCAGGATTTTTAGTGCTGTATGATCCGCCCAAACCCGGTCTTTTGGAAACGATCACCAAGCTCAAAAACCTCGGCGTGGCGCTCAAGGTCATTACGGGCGATAATCATCTTGTTGCCGCAAACATCGCCAAACAAATAGGATTATCCGACACTAAAATCCTCTCGGGCACGGACCTTAATAATTTAAGCGATGCCGCGTTGCTTCAAAATGTGGTAAGCGTGGATGTATTCGCGGAAATCGAACCCAACCAAAAAGAGCGGATCATCATCGCCCTTCGAAAAGCGGGAAACGTTGTGGGCTACATGGGCGACGGTATAAACGACGCCTCGGCGATCCATGCGGCCGACGTCGGCATATCGGTGGACAGCGCCGTGGACGTGGCCAAGGACGCGGCGGACATCGTTTTGCTCGAAAAGGACCTCGGTGTCCTCCTCGACGGCGTGCTCGAAGGCCGGACGACCTTTGCCAATACGCTCAAATACGTGTTCATGGCCACGAGCGCGAATTTCGGAACCATGTTCAGCATGGCCGGGGTGTCGTTGTTTTTGCCGTTCCTTCCCTTGCTGCCCAAACAGATTTTACTCATGAACCTCATGACCGATTTTCCCGAAATGACGATTGCAACCGATAGCGTGGATGAAGAAATGGTAAATTATCCGCGTCGATGGAACATTAAAGCCATCCGCAAGTTTATGATAACCTTCGGATTGGTAAGTTCCGTGTTTGATTATATCACGTTTGGCGCGCTCCTGCTTGTCCTTCATGCCACGCAAGTCCAATTCAGGACCGGGTGGTTTATCGAATCCGTCGTCTCGGCGTCGTTGATCGTGCTTATAATCCGGAGCAGAAAGCCGTTCTTCAAGAGCCGGCCGGGAAAATATTTACTCATGACAACGCTATCGACTTTTGCCGCCACGCTGATTGTGCCGTTTACCCCGCTTGCGGCGCTATTCGGTTTCAGCCCGCCGCCGGTTTCTTTTCTTCTGTTCATCGGACTCATCGTTTTGTTTTACATTTTCGCGGCGGAGATGGTAAAGAAAGTTTTCTATGAGAAAGTGAAATTTTAGCCGCACATGATTGGCAAAAGACTGGCTTGGAACAAAAGGCGCCTGAATTGACAATCCATGGAAAAGTCGTTTCAGTCGACGTCAACGCCATTGGGTAAATAGTGATGCCTTTTGTACAGCAAGCGGAGATGCTATGAACATTCTTCTCATTTCCCCTGAATTCCCGGACACGTTCTGGAGCATGAAACATGCGCTCAAGTTCGTGGGCAAACAGGCGGTGCTGCCGCCGCTTGGACTGTTGACCGTTGCGGCAATGCTGCCGCCTCAGTGGTCGGTGCGCCTTGTGGACGCGAACGTGCGGGCGCTCACGAAAAAAGACTTCGACTGGGCGGACTTCGCGTTCATCGGCGCCTTGATAGTCCAAAGCGAATCGACCCGGCGTATCATTACCCTTTGCAAAGAGGCGGGACTTCCCGTGGTTGCCGGAGGCCCCCTGTTCACGAGCAGCCATGAACAGTTCCCCTCCGTTGACCACTTCGTGTTGAACGAAGCGGAACTGACCCTTCCTGAATTTCTGAAGGACCTTGCCCTCGGATCGCCGAAGCGGACCTATGCGTCGGACGGGTTTGCGGACCTGCGGCAAACGCCTGCGCCGAAATGGGAACTTCTTGACATCAAGCGTTATGCCAGCATGAGCATTCAATTCTCACGCGGCTGCCCGTTCCAGTGCGATTTCTGCAATGTTACGGCCCTGCTCGGCCACCGCGTGCGTACAAAGACCTCACGGCAGATACTGGCCGAGCTGGACGGACTTTACAACCTGGGTTGGCGCGATGATGTCTTTTTCGTGGACGACAACTTCATCGGAAACAAAGCGTTCCTGAAAGCCGACCTTCTTCCGGCCCTTATCGAATGGAGGAAGGGCAAAAAGGGTTTGCTTTTCTATACGGAGGCGTCCATTAACCTGGCCGACGACAAGTCGCTTATAGGCCGGATGGTCGAAGCCGGATTCAACAAGGTGTTTATCGGCATCGAAACTCCTGACGAAGACTGTCTGGCGGAGTGCGGCAAACAGCAGAACAAGAACCGCAATCTCGTTGAAGACGTGCAGTGCATCCAGAGAATGGGGCTGGAGGTGCAGGCCGGCTTTATCGTCGGTTTTGACCATGACCGGCCGTCGGTCTTTCAGAAGCAAATGGATTTCATTCAACATAGCGGAATTGTAACGGCCATGGTCGGCATGCTGCAGGCCGTTCCTGGAACCCGGCTGCACGATCGAATGAAAAAGGAGGGGCGTCTTATTGGGGAATCTTCCGGCGATAATGTAGACGGCACGACGAACATTGTCCCGATGATGAGCATGTCCGCGCTTAAGGAGGGCTATAAAAGGACCCTACAATATATCTATGCGCCTGAGCCTTTTTACCGTCGCGTCCGGACATTCCTTCGGGTATACAAACCGCCCAAAAGACATGCGCGATTCCGATTCTCGCATCTTATGGCGTTCGCGCGATCTTTTTATCGTTTCGGTATTGTAAGCCGGGCAAGAGTACACTATTGGAAACTGCTGCTATGGACGCAATTTAAACACCCTCGATTTATTTCCGAGGCGATCACTCTCTCCATCTGCGGCCATCATTATCGCACAATTTGCGAACGACACTTGATGTAATCGGGGCCCATCATTAGTCCGTCTTGACCCCGCCGAAATGCTCATCCAGCTCCATGGTATATATTTCGGTGATGGAGACAAAAAATGCCATTATAACCGGTCCCATAATGGCCCCTACCGGGCCAAACATTGCCAGTCCGCCAATGGTTGAGAAAAAAATCAGCAAATCATGCATGCGCGCGCCCCGGCCGACGATCCATGGCCGAAGAATATTGTCGATCATGGAAATAACGCCCACGCTTATTATAAGAATTACGATCCCCTGCCACGCATGCCCCGTTGCTATTTTAATGATTCCGGCCGGGATGAGTATGGTTCCCGCACCCAGCATGGGAATAAAGGAAAGGGCGGTCATTACCACGCCCCACACCAACCAGGTTTTCACCCCAAAAATAAAAAGGACGATCGCACCGAGCAGCCCCTGGATAATTGCAAACACAAGCGTCCCTAACACCGTAGCGCGCGACACCATCAGGAAACGCGTAATGATCATGTCCTGATATACCGGACGCAGCGGCAGAAGCCGCCGGAATTTCTTGATTATGGCCGCTCCGTCTATAAAAAGGTAAAACATAATAAACAGCGTCACGAACAGGCTGACGACAATTTCAAGGACCCCCAAAGACGTTTTATTTACCATTTTTGCCATGGTTGCGCCCGCTGTTTTGAGCAAATCGAGCATTGTTCCCTGCCAGTTAATGTCAAGCTGGGTGAGACGGACAAGTATCGGATTTCCCTTCAAATGGGCAAGAAGGCCTGAATTTTCTCCGCGCGCAACGGATTGCACCATAGGCTCAACCGATTGATAAAGGCCGAGTAATTGATGAATGACCAGGTATCCAAGAAAGTACACCGGCACAACTATCCCCAGAACGATAGTGACACAGCATGACAATGAGGCAATTCCGCGGTTTCCCTGGAAAAATTTAAGAAGGATTTTATAAAAAGGCGAAAACAACGCGGCAAACGTGCAGGCCAGCAGAAGTGGAGTGAGAAACACTTTGAGCATGGGGACCAAAATAAACAGTACCGCCACCACCAGGACGAAGAGCACCGCCCCGTTCACCATGTTGCGCCTTTTGCCGCTGGCCGCTTCCACATTTATTGAAATGCCCGGTGTTGGCGCAGATTCCGCTTTATTGATTGGTTCAGAAGTCATGGCACTGATCAACAAGCAGTATTCATGCCAATCGATCGAGGCTTGGCAAAGGCGGAATTTATGGACTCAATTTTCATTCGGCCTCTGACCGAAACAGGAAGAAATAGTTCCTGTTTTCAGGAAAAACCTTCTCACAAACAAGAATTGCTCCTGAAATTACGAATACTATGTTACTACAGTTTTAAAAAATAGCGATGGCACTGAAATTGCTTTTATTATGACATTATTGTTTGTTCCTACGGGGGACCAGTAAAATGAACACCTGTTTAGAACACCTAACACAAAAAATCTCTTTCCCCGAATCCGATTTCCCGACCTGCCATGCGGAAGAGAATATACGGGAGTGGGAAGAAAAATACGGAGATTTAACCGTATGGGAATTCGTTGAAAAACGGGAACGCGGGGAATTATTCTATGATTAAAATAGCATCGTTTACCCTCCTCGCACTTGGTGTTGTTCTTCTTACCGTTATGTTAAACTCATTCTTATGGAATTTGCTCTAAAACATGGGAGCGTAAGATTTACGAACATCAGATGATGAAACCGTGAGATACTTTTTTGAATTAAAAATACTTCTACTGATGTATTTAGTTTTCTGGATTAATCAACCCTCCGTTGCGCAACAAACCCCCGTTGCGATTGATTCATCTAAAGTATATCGGGACATCGAGACATATTCCAATAAAAGCAAGTTCACTAAATTCATGTATAGGCTGGTTTTTAAACCCGCTTCCAGGGCGTCTAAAAAAAGACGTCCAAAATTACCGCAATCGCCGTATCGAAATTTTGAGGGAACGCCGTTATGGCCGCGCGTTATTTACGCATCAGATATCTTGAAAAGCCAATTGAAATGTTTGATTCATTGCACAGATATTCCGATGAAGATTTTTATCTGGCGGGCGTGGGAATTTCAACGCGGAAGTACTTTAAGGACAACTACATTTATAATTTTGGAGTTGTGGAGGACGTTCCCGTGGGAAAAGTGTGCGGAATAACCGGCGGTTACCAATTAAGAAATAATATCGGCCGCGCGTATGCGGGGGCCCGCCTCTCCTTTGGCGATTATAGTGATTGGGGATATTTAAGCACTTCCTTTGAATATGGGACCTTCTTTCATGGACGCCGTTTGGAACAAGGCGTTTTTTCGGCGAACGCGAATTATTTCAGCGATTTATATAAAATCGGGAGCTGGAGGATTAGGCAGTTTATAAAACCCCAGGTCACGGTGGGAATGAACAGGTTTCCCTACGATAGCTTGACCATCAATAATGAGAATGGAATACGGGGTTTCAGCGGCTCTTCGTGGGGAACAAAAAAAATTGTTTTAACCTTCCAGACCCAATCGTACGCTCCATGGAATGTATTTGGTTTCAGGTTCGGCCCGTATTTAAATTGTTCGCTTGGCAGCCTCGGCACCGCACCATCAGGATTTAAAAACAGCCCAGTGTATTCACAGCTCGGTTTAGGGGCGTTAATCAACAATAAATATTTGGTTTTAAGCGACTTTCAATTCTCCATCGCATATTATCCGTCAATCCCTGGAAAAGGATATAACGTAATCAAATTAAATTCATATAGGACGACCGATTTTGGCTTTAATGATTTTGTTTTCGGAAAACCTGAAATAGCGGCTTTTCAATAAAAATGAATGAAGAAAGTACACAAAAACAAGGGCTTTTAAATCGCTTGGGCAAAATTCGGCTATTACTCTATGCCGGTATTTTATTTGTTCTGCTATTTTTTTGTGCCGTGCTTGGGATATCGC
>JBAVGL010000492.1:0-6933 GCA_049684795.1 Chitinivibrionales bacterium
ATATACACGGCGATCTCCGTTGCGGAAAAACAGCATGAAAAGCGGTATCTGGCCCTTCTCGAAAACATTAAATCCGGGAAAGTTATTAAAAAAGACAAGCCGGTCAAATGGCGTTGCAGCAATTGCGGGTTTATCCATGAAGGGCCGGAAGCGCCCAAAGTCTGCCCCGCGTGCAATCATGAACAGAAACATTTTGAAGTGCTTGCCGAAAACTGGTAAGGAACATTCACGCCCCCCGACCCCCGAAGGGGGAGATTTTGCTAAGTAATGGTACTATAAATTCCCCCCTGCGGGGGCAAGGGGGCGCGAAAATTAGTACAATTTATTGGAGGTCACTATGAAGAAATATGTTTGTAACGCATGCGGATATGTCTATGATCCGGCTGTCGGCGATCCGGACAGCGGAGTGTCTCCGGGAACGCCGTTTGAAAGCCTGCCCGCCGACTGGGTCTGCCCCATGTGCGGCGTCGGGAAAGACGAGTTTTCGCCGGAATAGGGAACGGCTATTTGAACAAACTCAAGAAACATCCGTGCCCTGATTGCCATTTTTGTCAATGGTGTTCCGACGAACGTTGCGCGATGTGCAAAGGGTGGGTGAGGACGCGAGCGGGTCATCCGGGAAAAAACGTGGGGAAAAAAACAAGCTGTAAAAAATGCCATGAAGGACCAAAGGACCGCCATCGTCATTCTCGGCGCGTCGGGTGACCTTGCGAAACGCAAGCTGGTTCCCGCGCTTCTGAGGCTCTGCCAGCGCGGGGAAATCGATATGTCAACGGTGATTGTCGGCTCCGGCCGCAGCGCCTTTTCCGACGAGGAATTCCGGGCGCTTTTCAACGTGCCTCCCCGGTTCGCGTCGAAGATCTTTTACCACCAGGGAATGTCCGGTCTGAGGAATTATGTGGCGGCCAAGGGCGCGTTTTCAAGAATCATCGTATTTTTCGCGTTGCCGCCCTTAGTCTATTCCTCAACCGCGAAGGAGTTGATTGAAGAAGGTTTCGGTCCCGAAACTTCGATCATCATCGAAAAGCCGTTCGGTTCCGATTATCAATCGGCCCACGATCTCAACGATCAGCTCGCGGAATATTTTGAGGAAACGAACATTTTCCGCAACGACCATTACCTTGCCAAAGAAGCGGTGCAGAACATCCTGGTGTTTCGATTTTCAAACTCCCTGTTTTATCCGCTCTGGAACAACCACTACGTCGAATCGATCCAGATAAACGCCTCGGAAACGCAGGGAGTGGGAAGCAGGGCCGCCTATTTTGATAAGGCGGGGATTCTGCGGGACATGGTCCAGAACCATCTGATGCAGCTTTTGTGCCTTCTCACCATGGACATGCCGCTCAGTTTGCGGCCCGAGGACATCAGCGTTAAAAAAACCGATATTTTACGTTCCCTGAACGTCCAGGAATGCCACCGGTTCCAGTATGAGGGGTATCGCGCCGAAAAAGGGGTCGATCCGCAATCGACCACCGAGACCTTTGCGGAATTAAAACTGCATATCGATACGGTGCAGTGGGCCGGCGTCCCCGTGTATATACGCAGCGGTAAAGCGACCGACCGGAACGGCACGGAAATCGGCGTCCGGTTCAAACCGCTGCCCTTTAACCTTTTTGGCGACCGCAGGCCGGTAGTACCGAACGCCATTATCTTCATGATCCAACCGGAAGAGGGCATTGTTCTCAGCATGTCGAGCAAGGAACCGGGCGGGGAACTGAAGCTTACCAATACGAACATGACCTTCTGTTACAACGACTCGTTCGAAAATGAAATACCCGAGGCGTATCAACGGCTGCTGCTCGACGCCATCCGCGGGGACCATACGCTGTTTGTCAACGCTCGGGAAACGGAGCTTTCCTGGAAAAACCTGGAAGGCGTTCTCGACAAAGGGGAACTGATCGGCTATCGCAAAGGCGAAGCGCCACGGTCGTTTTTTGATATCGAGTGGATAAATTTCGAACAATACGGCGGTTCGTGCAAACGTCCCGTGGATAAATAAACAACCTGTTTAAAAGGAGCGATGGAATGGCCATAATTTATAATGCCGAAGAAATTTACCAGATGGGAGTCGAAATCGAAAAAAACGGTTTGGCGTTCTATAATGCGGCCGCAAAATCGACAAAGAACGCCGAGGTCAGGAAACTGTGCGAGGAGCTTGGACAGTGGGAGGGCAAGCACGTTGCGCTCTTTGAAGAGCTCAAGGCCCAGTTGCCCGAGACCGCGCGCCGGGAAACGTCATACGATCCCAACAACGAGCTCGGGCTCTATTTAAAAGCGGCGGCCGACAGCCACATTTTTGTCGTTAACAAGGAAATCTCCGCTCTTGTCACAAACGCGCAGTCTCCGCTGGATATCCTTAATCTGGCGCTTTCCTTTGAGAAGGATTCGGTCGTCCTTTATACAACCATGAAGAGCATGGTGCCCGAACATCTCGGGAGAAAGAGCCTTGAGAAAATCATTGATGAGGAAATAATGCACATTTCCTTTATCACCAGGAGCATCGGAACGCTCAGGAAATAGCGGGCGGACGATTCGGATCAGATCCGGTGCTGATGAATCACATACGCCACAACTAGAAGAAGGTTGACCGCGACGCTTGCCGCGAAAAACGCCGGCAACCGGCCATCGTTGAAATAGGCGGAAATTTTTTTTGAAATGAGCAGGAGATAGCTTGGCCCAAAACACAGAAGCGCGTAGCGGTGCCCCGTATTCATATTGATGGCTATGAATATAAGCATTGCAAAGAGGGCGCCGAAATAGATCAACATGGCAGCGCGCCGGTGAGGTTGCTGTTTCCAAAGAAAAGCGATGAGCAGGTGCGCCAACCCGAATGTCAGCACAAAATTGATGACGATATGGATGAAACCGCCCCGGAAAGATGAAAAAAATACCACGATGCCGTGCATATCAATCGGGTGAAAATTTGTCGTGATTGTATTCGTTGCGAATGAGTTAACGACCAATGGCTTGACAATGCTGAAAAGATACTCATATTGAAAATAGTAGACCGCGGTCAACAAAAGCGCCATCGGAACATAGACGGCCGCAATGATTTTTCGCTTCGATTTGAAAAAGATGAACGCGTATAATCCCATGATGACAAGGTGCACAAGGAACGCCTCCTTGACCATCAACCCGAAAATCGAAAAAAGAAGGGTCAGGCCGAAATCAGTTTTGGCCCATGTATGAAGAAAGCGGTCCCAATACCAGAGGGAAGTTAAAAGGAAGGCCAGAAAAGGCAGCTCGATGAAATACGTTCCCGCGTAGAGCATGATGACCGGAAACGAGATCAGGAACGCCGAAGTGTAAAAGGCGGTTTTCAATGAATGTCTGTTTGCGCCATAAATAAAACAAATAATCAGGACCATAAACAACGGACTGAGCAATTGCATGGAATGACGGTATGAAATATGGAGGAAATGAGAAGAGACTATGGAAAGGGCCGGCACGAAAACCCGGAAGAGCGGCCACGCCAGTATCGTTTGCCGGTGCAGGATAAGTTTTTGCAATTGAACGGTATAGAAAGGGCCGTCAAAATCGGTTTTTTCCAGGGCGCCGGTGAAATCGAGTGAAAAGCCTGCAAATACTATAATAAAACACATCGATGCCAGAATAATTATGTGCGCGGACGGACGGTCAAGGAATGAAAGGTTTTTACAGTCCCGCCTGAGGTTATTTTCCACGGGGCCTATTTTCTGGCAACGATACATAACGAAGTGCCGAACGGTATGGTCATGCCCGAAGCCAGCCACAGGTTTTCCAATCGATTACACCATGTCAAGAACGCGTTGAGCCAGCGGGGCACCGGCTTGAGGTCGGACTCGACCCGTTTGTCTCCCGACAACCGTTCGAGCCACTTTTTGCAGAGCATGATCAAAAAAAGGTGCGGCAGGCGGTACGAGGCCTGGGTGACGTTAAAACCCGCGGCCCTGTACCCGGCGACCGTCTCTTTCTTGGTGAACCGTTTTCGCGTATGCACCGCCCGGTCGTGGCGACGCCGGAGCAGCTCGAACGCCGGCAGATTTACAATAAGCATGCCTCCCGGTTTGAGCGCCTGATGGAACATCCTTATGATCGCGTTGTCGTCGGCAATTGATTCATGACAGAGAACATCGAGGCTGATGATGACGTCATACACGTTCGCGCCGCCGTGCCAGGTGGTAATATCTTGTTGCGACACGCCTGCCAGCCCTCTCCGGGCGCAGAACCTCAAGGCTTCCGCCGAAAAATCGAATCCTTCGATGTTTCCGTACGGCTGCAGCAGCTCCATCATTCTGCCCGTGCCGCAGCCGGCATCGAGTATCCGCATCGTTTTTTTCGCCCCGGCGGCCGCCCGGCGGACGAACCTCAGGACGAGGTCGTGAAGGCCGCGGTACCACCAGAAATCGTTTTCAACGGTAAACATTACTTCATATTCAATTTTTTCCATTGTCAATATTTTCCCCTTGGGTCTTTGCAAACGATTTGCCGATAAAGTATTGCGGCCGCCGGTTCATGCACACGAAAATGCGTCCGACATATTCGCCGACCATTCCGATGGCGATCAGTTGTATGCCGGCAAAGAGAGTGCTGAAAAAGAGGGTCAATGAATATCCCGGCGGCAGGGACGGATTAACAAGACGTTCGATAAGGATTTCGACGCCGATCCCAAAACTGAGAAGGGCGAAGAGAAACCCGATTCCGGTCGCGATCCTCAGCGGCAGGACCGAAAAATTGGTGAACATGGCAAGCAGGAGCGAGACCAGTTTCTTGAGCGTATATCCCGATGTTCCCGCCGCCCGCTCATGATGTTCGACCCGGATCCTGCCGATATTGTTCGTGGCGCCGAGGATCAATCCGTCAATATAGGGAAATGGGGCCGTGTAGGAGACGATGTGCCGGACGAGCCGTCGATGGACGGCCTTGAAGCTGGACAGGTAGAGGTCCTTCGGTTTTTTCAGGACGATCGTGGCAAGCCGGTCATTTATGGAACTGCCGATTCTTCTGAAGAGGGAGTGTTTCTTCTGTTCGTACCATGTGTAAACCACATCGAAGGCGTGCCCGCGCGCGAAATCGACAAGTTTCCGGACCTCGGAGACCGGGTTCTGGAAGTCATCGTCCATTATCACGACCCATTCGCCGGAACAATAATTAAGTCCGGCCATGACGGCATTGTGCTCGCCGACGTTCTTCGCCAGGCTGTAAAATCTGACGATGTCCGGGTAGGTCTCGTATTTTTGCATACACATTGCTTCCGAATCGTCGGGCGAACAATCGTTGACAAGGACGATTTCGAGCCGGTAATCCCGAGCGAGGGTTTCGATCAGCGAATCAACCAGCGGCCCGATGGTTTGAGCGCCACGGTAGACCGGTATGACGATTGATAACGAACATGGATCAGAAGGTACAGTCATTGGTTGCCTCGATTATGGTTTCCACGTCAACATCCGTGAGTTCCGGATAAATCGGAATGCTGAAAACAGTCCTGGAAAATAAATCGCTCCGGGGAAACGGTTCGTTTTTCTGGAAAGGAAACGCTTTTTGCCGATGCACGGGCAGAGGGTAGTGGATAAGGGTTTGCACGCCCTTAGCCTCCATGTGGCGCATGCAACGCTCGGGTTGTTCGTGGCGCACGACAAAGAGATGGTTGTTTGATACGCCATAGTCGTGTTCCGCCAGGCAGCGGACCGACGTAAGGTTACCGCGGTATTTTTGCGCGATAACCGCGCGTCGCTCATTCCATTCACGCAGATGGGCAAGCTTGACGCGAAGTATCGCGGCCTGTAATTCATCAAGCCTGCTATTGGTCCCGGGGCCGTCGTGATGGTACCGGTCGCTCTGACCGTAGTTGCGCCGCATGAGCAACGATTCGTAAATTGACTTGTCATTTGTCGTAACGGCCCCTCCGTCGCCGAATGCTCCTAAATTTTTAGTAGGATAGAACGAAAATGCGTTGCACTGTCCGAAGCTGCCCGCCATGCGGTTTTTATACGTGGCCCCAACGGCCTGCGCCGCGTCTTCTATGACGCACAGCCCGCGTTCCCGCGCGAGCGCCAGCAGTTGGTCCATATCGCAGCATTGTCCGTATAAATGCACCGCGACGATCGCCTTTGTCCTTGGAGTTATTTTTTCATCGATCCGCGCCGTATCGATGAGGCCATCGTCTATCGTGATGTCAACAACCACCGGACGAGCCCCCGCCTGCATGATGCCCGTAATTGTCGGGAACGCCGTCATCGCGGCGGTAATGACCTCATCGCCCGGTTGGATCCCGGATGCAAGGAGGCTCAGCGTTATGGCGTCCGTGCCCGATGCAACACCGACGCAATAGCCTACCCCTATAAAGCGGGCGAACTCCTCCTCAAAACTTTTTACCTGCTCTCCAAGGACAAAATGGCCGCTTTGCATCGTTCGCGAAATTGCCCCGTCGATATCATCGCGAAGGGCCTGATAGTGCGCCGATAAATTAGTAAAGGGAATCATGCGTTATCCGGATCGGGACCGGGCGATTTTCCCATGATCAAGGCCTGCGCAGATATTCCAGGTAGTCGTTGAAATTCCGGATATAATCTTCTTCGTTGAAAAAGTCGGACGCGAAGACCAGTAAAATGCAATTGTCTTCGAATGAGTGCATAACGTGCCATAAGCGCGGCCCAAGATAAATTCCGCATTGTGGCCGGCTTAGGATGACTTCCTGGGTTTCGGAACCGTCATTCAAGATCACTTTACATCTTCCATTGATGCAGAACAATACCTGCTCGAGCGTTTTATGGGCATGTTTTCCGCGCTGCACATGCTGGAAATATTGCAGGCTGTATATATAATAAACGCGTTTGATGTTGAAAGGGATATTTTTTTGACCTTCGGCAACGGACAAAATTCCATCTTCACCGTCAATGATCCTGGGAATTTCAATCCATCGGGTATGCTGCACGCGCAAATGCGGACGAAGCG
>JBAVGL010000493.1:0-1904 GCA_049684795.1 Chitinivibrionales bacterium
CCCCAAAGGGCGTGTCGCATCCTTTTTTACGTCGTTAAAACGGCAAGGAGAAGTACGCGATCAATTTCCCTTTAAGGAGTAACAAAACCATAATTTCAAAGACCTTAAATTTCCGTTTATTGCACCAAGCCAACCTGATACGGTTCGTTTTTCATTAGCACGGTCCTCATGCGTCCACTTAATTTCCGAGCTACTGCCACAATCGCACGTTTCCCGCCGCGCCTTCGTTTTAATCGCTCGTAAAAGCGTTTCATCGCCTCATCACCCGCAATCGTCTTCCAAGAACACTGAACCAAAAGGCCTCGAACTCTTGCATTGCCACACCGAGTGATTCGTCCTTGATGCTGTTTCTCGCCGCTCGAATATTCGCTGCATGTTAACCCGAGATAGCTGCCGACTTTTTCATTGCTGTCAAAAGAACGCATATCCGGTAATTCCAACAAAAAACTTAATGCCGTAAGCAGGCCGATGCCGGGTATACCTTTTAAGATGGCGACACCATCTCGATATGCTTTATCTTCGCTTAATTCTAGAACCGCTTTTCGTACACGCTTCAGGTTCTCGGTATAGTAATCGTAGCTGTCAAGCAACAACCGGAACGCCTCCCGTAAACTTAATCCCATGTCCGGATATTCCAAAATCATCTCACGGTTCTTGCGGCTTATCAACAATCGATTGCGAATCGGTATCCCATGAAATCGCAGCTTGCTCTGAATCTGAAGAAATATCCGCTTGCGT
The DNA here is from genome assembly GCA_049684795.1 of Chitinivibrionales bacterium. Taxonomy (GTDB): domain Bacteria; phylum Fibrobacterota; class Chitinivibrionia; order Chitinivibrionales; family FEN-1185; genus JBAVGL01. Next base: position 739 of record JBAVGL010000493.1, read on the forward strand.
TGATTAACCAGTTGGTCCCGCGTTCGAAGCAAATCGCGGTCCTCTCGTTTCCTTTTGTCAGGTACCGGAACCGACTTCAACAAACCGCTCGACAACAAATGAGCCAAGTGTCGAGCGTCTCGTTTGTCAGTCTTGACAAAGTCTCCAACCGCTACCGGCATCTTCGACGGCGGCGTCACGATCACTTTCACGCCTTGTTTCTTTAACCAGTCATGCAACGTATAGCCGAATGGTCCGGCTTCATATACCGCATGAACCGTAAACTTTTCGTAACGCTCCAGCAATTTCTTCAAATGCCGCACATCGCTCGGATAGGTACTGTTGTGTATCTCTTCGCCTTCAAAGAACAAACTCACGCTGTAGGTGAGCTCATGGGTATCAATTCCCATGAAAATATCTTTCTTACCGCTACTGCCTTTTTGTATCTTTCTCATATGAGCCTCCTGTTTAGGTTTAATCTGCCTGGAGTGAAAAAATATTCTTCATTCACTCCCAGGAGGCTTTTTTTCTTATACCCTCATAAACATAGTCTCTTTTCTAGTAATCGGAATTGCATCGGCGATCTATTACTTTCGTAATCATTCCCGAAAGCTTGTGTTTGGTTCGTTATTTTTCTTTATCACTATTTTGCCGGTTCTTCAAATAATCTCCGTTGGAAACACAATTGTCGCCGAACGGTATACGTATATTCCAACGTTGGGAATTTATTTTATTTTTGCGACATTCTGTGGGTTTTTACTTAAAGAAAAGTTCCGTGAAAACAGCGCAATTAAAACATTAATAGTTAGCGGCGTTAGCTTATTGCTGTTAACTTTTTGCTGTATAACCTATATGCGGTGCAGCGTGTGGAAGGATAGTTTCACACTATGGAACGATGTCCTTAATAATCATCCAGTAGATGCAGCATATTATTTCCGTGGATGCGCATATAATACCCAAGGTAATTATGACCGAGCGCTCGAAGATTTCAATCAAGCTTTAGTTTTAAACCCATCGTATGCCCTTGCCTATGACAGTCGTGGCACTGCATTCTTTTACAAAGGCGACGATGATCGTGCGCTTTCTGATTACACTGAAGCGATAAGGATTATTCCAAAAAATGCGATTTCCTATGCAAATCGCGGAACTGTTTACAGTAAAAAAGGCGACTTTGCCCGTGCTATAGA
>JBAVGL010000494.1:0-4360 GCA_049684795.1 Chitinivibrionales bacterium
GCGCCTGGCTTACGGAGCGGGGGACGTTCTTCGGGTATAACCGCCTGGTCGTTGACTTCACAGGAATACGCGCCATGAAGGCGATCGGCGTTCCGGTCATCTTCGACGCCACGCATTCGGTGCAAAGTCCCGGAGCGGGGGACGGCCGTTCGTCGGGCGACAGGGACATGGCCATTCCGCTGGCGCGTGCGGCGGTCTGCACCGGGGCCGACGGCCTGTTTTTCGAGGTCCATCCCGACCCGGGCAAAGCGCTGTGCGATGGTCCCAACAGCCTGTGCCTTAAGGATTTTGAAAAAAGCGTCCCTCAATTGTGCGATTTGCATGCAAGGGTCCTTTCGTGGGAGGGAAACGCATGACATGGCAATGCCGGGTTGCCCGGCGCGTATGTCAGGTTGGGGTCTTTGCTTTAATGAACCTATTTACATAAGGGACAAGATCGGCAATTTCCTTGAGCGGTATGAACCCAAGGAGCTTGTATATGAAGGCGGAAAGCGCTGCAACAGCGAAAACGTTGAGCATTATGATACTATAATTAAAACCTGTCCCGAATACTTCCGGTCCGTGGAATCGCGTAAAAACGATTTTCAAAAGGATAACAGTCCCGAGAATCACGGCGTTGACCAGGCATGGGACCGCGAATGAGGTTTTCCAGAAAGGCGCCTGTTTTATCCGCATCCATTTGTTAAGCAGATAAAAGCAAACTGTCGTGTTCGCAATCAATCCCAGCGCGGTTCCCCAAACAATCCCTTTCGCCCCGAAAACGAAATAAAATGCTATGGAAAAAACAATGTTTACGGCCATCATGACCACATTGGACAATGCGCTTAAACTGGGCCTGCCCATCCCCGTGGCGATCGACGTCCCCAGCCCCGTTGTGACGAAAAACATCGTGCTTACCAGCAATATTTGGAAAACATAGACGGAAAACGGGTCGACGTCCGTGCGCATCCAAACGGTCATTATGTTTTTGGCCACGGGGAAAAGAACCGGTATCAGCCCGATACAGATTATTGAAAGATATTTTGTTCCCGAAACGTAAAGATTATCAAGGCTATGCTTGTTGTCAAGTGCATGCAATTCGCTTGTCCGGGGTATGACGGCCGAATAGAGAAAAGACGGAATATCTTTTAAAAACATGACCAGCCTCGATCCGATATCGTAAACGGCAACCGTCCGGGCGTCAAGGAAATATGCTATGACTAATTTGTCAAAACTTTGCATGATGATCGTGGAGACCAGGGAAACCTGCATTTTGATCCCGAAATCGAACAGCATGGTGCACATCGTCCAGCTGAAAAAGCGGGGGAGCAGATTTATCCCGGGCACATGCTGTGCGGAAACTATCATGGAAAAAAAGGTGACGCAGGCCCAAAAGCCGAACTGGGCAAGGACAAGCGCGTAAAGACCAAACCCTTTTAAAAAAAAGATAATGGTAATTGCAACGAACAGCGTCCGTCCGGCAATCGAAATAATGCTTGAAATGTCGAATCGTTGGAACCCGCGTGGAATAGCAATGAAAATCATTGAAATTAGGGAAAGCGACAGATTCAGCACTAGGAGGGAAAATATGGTGAAATGCTGATGAAGAGAATCGTTCTTTAGTAGAAAATGAAAAATAAGCGGTGCGCCAAGATAGGGAATTATAAACGTCAACGCCGCGAGCACAGAGCATACATAAAAAGACGTTACGATAAATCGCTTAAGGGAAATAAAATCCCCTCGTGCTAAATACTGTGCGATATATTTTTCAAAAGCAAAAGGGATGCCGAAATTTGCTAATCCAAAATAGCCGGAAACCGTCACCAACAGAACCCAAATTCCATACGTTTGCAGACCAAGATGGTGCACGATAAAAGGGATAAGCACGACCCCGGTAATCGAAATGTATGTTTTGTCAAGTAATGAAAAAAAACTATTGTAAGAGATTGATTTTCGTGCAAGTTTCATGAGGGGAGCTCACGGTCAACAGGGCGCCATCCTGGAGCTAGAAGGGAATTTAAGCGGCGGTTGCAGATGAAAATACGCTTTGGTCGTAAATGCGCTTTTACTTTTCCTTTATTTCATCATTTTTCCAAATAAAAATCGAACCGCAATTCTGGCACATGATCATTTTATTCCCTTTTCTGATTTCATTGATTAGTTGCGGTTCCAGAATTTTAAAGCATACGGAACACGTTCGGGCGTCACCTTTGACAAAACTCAAGACCTGGCCGTTCTTGCGCCGTTTCAGTATGTAATCGTAAGTCCTTAGTGTCGCTTTGGGCACCATTGTAATGATTTCGTTGCGCTGTGCAGTCAGCTCTGCAATGGATATTCCGATAGTGTCAATTTTGCCCTTGATTTCGGCGATATGGGGATCATTTTCGCTTCTTACCTTTTCTAATTCGGCTATCTCTTTATCCAAAGTTTTTTGCAAAAGATCGGTTTCCTGGGCCAACATTTTAATCTTTAAATCACCACTTGTCAAGGCATTCTTGAAGTTTTCTATCTGCGTGTGCACTGCATCGTATTCCCTGTTCGTTTTAATGGTGTTGAGGCGTTCCTCGCTCTTGTCAAGCTGAATTTTAGTTTCGATAATCTTATCTTCTGTTGCCTTTTTTTCCAAAACAACGTCTGACAGCCGCTTGCTTGTGCTGTCAACCGTGTCCGAGGCGACTTTTATTGCAGCGGAATATAAGGAAATTGTTGAGGGAAATTCGTCCTGGGTGTGGACAAGTTCGCCAATTTTTAAATCTATTTCCTGCAATTTAATTAATAACTCTAAATCCGGTATCATAGTGCCTCCCCATGTCGAAAACAAAAAAGCACTTCTTTCTTAGGAAGTGCTTTTTTGTAATATAAACAGTGAAAAATTTACAGTTAAAATTTAAGACAATAAGCAAAAACAATCCGCTTTGCATCTCGTTTCGTTTCTATTTTAAATGGTAACTGGGCCCACTAGGGCTCGAACCTAGGACAAACGGATTATGAGTCCGCTACTCTAACCGACTGAGTTATGGGCCCAAAAGAGAAATTGAATATAATTCCATTTTTGGGAAGAAAGCAACACTATACTATGGGGCGCGCCATTTTTCACACGTTTCAAGCAACGACTTCGGATCAACGGTTGCCGTTCCTAGCTCGGCAACTGTGAGTCCTGCCGCATGGTTTGCCAGATAGGCCGCTTCGTATGGGCTGGCCTTGCACGTTATTGCAGCGGAATAAACACTGATTACCGTGTCCCCGGCCCCGGTTACGTCGAAAACCTTTTGGGCCATAGTGGGCAGATGGGTAAAGATCTTGTCTTTCTTTTCAAAGAGCGCCATTCCCCGTTCGCTCAGGGTAATAAGCAAATACTGTAGGCCGAATTTATTGACAATTCTCCATCCCAAGTCTTTCACGTCATCGTCGGAACAAAAGGCATTGGGAATACCAACGGCGATATGGGCTTCCTTGAGGTTTGGGGTCATGATGCTTACCCCTTTATAAAGATTAAAGTGCCTCTCCTTAGGGTCGATCGCAACGAACATTTTTTGCGATTTGCATTTTTTTAAAAAAGCGCCTATAAATGGCTGTGAAATAACACCCTTGGCATAGTCGGAAATGATCACGCCCTGCACTTTCGGAAGGAAATTTTTGATGCTGTTCCACAGGTGTTCATGTTCCTTTTTATTCAAATCGCCGGTTATTTCATTGTCAACCCGAACGACCTGCTGATGGCGTGCCATGATCCTTGTTTTGCTGGTGGTGGGCCTGGTGTCAGACACAAAAAGCCCGTCGATGCGGCACCCGATTTTATTCAGCATCTGCTGCATGAGTTTCCCGTCCTGGTCGTTGCCGCACAGGGAAACCAGATACGTGGCGACGCCGAGCGCCCGGAGGTTCTGAACAACATTCGCGGCGCCTCCCAATCGTGACGTCTGCGACTGCGCGTCCACGACCGGAACCGGGGCTTCCGGGGAAATACGGCTGACGTCACCCCAGACATACTTGTCGATCATGCAGTCGCCGACGACCAGAATCGAGGATTCGTTGAACCGGGTAATTATCTTTTTCAACCTGTCAATCGTAACGGGTTTTGTTTTCATGTTACAGCACCTTTCCTCCAAAAATAATAAATTGCCAGAAATTATAATAGGGCATAAAAAGAGGGTCCAATATCCAGTTAAGTATCGGAATATTAAATCCCCACTGCAAAAGAATAAGGACAAGAAAAACCATCGGAAGGTGCCGCATGAACCGCAGATAATCGGGAATCCTGGCGTGGGGAAGAAATCCCATGAGGATATTTGACCCATCAAGGGGCGGGATCGGCAAAAGATTGAAAAAGGAAAGGCCGATATTGATTACAAAAGCCGTTTTTAGAATAATGAATATATAC
>JBAVGL010000495.1:0-5005 GCA_049684795.1 Chitinivibrionales bacterium
ATATGTTAAGGAAGCCGCAGGGGTTAAATGCGGTGAGATTGACCATTTTACGGCGCAAATAAAAACCGAGGCATTTAAAAAAATGCGCTGTGATCATGACCCGTTTTATCAGGAAATCTACGAAAAAAACATGATCCATCCGGATATGCATTTCCTGGAAAAAATGTCCGTTTTTGCCAAAATTGAGAAGGAAATTGATATAATCCGGGACAAAGCACCGTCATTTGTCTCCGAAAAAATCAAGGAAAAATACGGCGTTCACCCTGTGCTTAATTGTCCGGATTTAGACGCTGCGGATGAAATGGTGAAAGCTATCAACAGGATTGCCGCTTCCGGAGATTCAAGCGGAGGCGTTGTCGAGGTCATCGCTTTGGGCTTGCCAATCGGCCTGGGCGAGCCGGTTTTTGATAAATTAGATGCTGAACTGGGAAAAATGCTCGGCATTGGCGCCGTAAAATCAGTTGAAATCGGAGCGGGCCTTGCCGTAAAAGACATGACTGGAATTCAAAGCAATGATGCGATGCATATTGAAAATAAGCAAGTTCTTTTTGATTCAAACAATGCTGGCGGCGTTACCGGGGGATTGTCAAACGGCGCTCCCGTAATTATCCGGTTAGGCATCAAACCAACTCCCACCATAGACAAAAAGCAGCGTACTATTGACAAATATACCCTTGAAAACAAACAGCTCGAGGCAATTACCCGGCGTGATCCGACAATTGTCGCCCGTATATGGCCCGTAGCGGAAAACTATTCGGCCATGGTGATTCTTGACAATCTCATAGCGCACTTTGGGTACCAGAAATTAAGGGAAATGGTAAATGGGTAACAGGCAAGAGGCCATGGGTTATTGGTAAAAGGCAGAGAGGTTGATAAAAACGTACTCTATGAATTTTTATGATCGAAAAAGCGAATTCTTCAAAGAAATTTTCAACAAAACGACGATCGTGCGCAAACCTATCACGGGGATAGTGTCGGGATTTCATCAGCTCCCCTATATCTTAATCGCTCCCGATGAAAATAATGATTCGCACGCTATTGAAATAAATGGTAAAATTAATGTGTCGCCCAAATTCATTATATCTCCAAGCATGATGAGCGAAAGCTTTGGGGATGTTTTTGATCCGGAGACATTCGATAAAGATCTGCAAGGAAGGTTGTTTTCATTTGCTTACAGTAACAAAAAGAATATTAAAATTGAGAGCGAATATTTTAAAATTAAAAATATTGAAGAAAAACCGGATGAATACATAAAAAGAGTGCTCGATCAACTCATGGGCCAGGAAAATATCAACACCGGTCTAATCTTCGGACCGCAGTTTAAATATTATCCGGTATCCTTGGACCGGTTCTTAAATGAGATAATAGAAAGAGAATTCAACGTTTAATTGCGCAAACCATTTTTCCGGCGTCTGAAGCCTGACGCGCAAAGGTCTTTTTTGCTATGTATGAAAAACCCCAATATTTCACCAAAGACGGCTTCAAGCGTTGTGCAAAGAATCCTCATAAGGATGTGCAATCCCTGGTTCCCCTCGGGGACAAAATTAAGCAACCTTCGTCAAAAGCCCTTCTTTATAGGAAAAATCTTGTAAGACCATTTAAAGGCCCGGGTATTAGTGATGAGGCTGCAAAACTCATCGCAGATGTGCTGAAGGGCATGCTCAAATAAAAGTTCCCTATGTTTCTTCTTAATTTTTACCGGCTATATGCTTCGCTGTGCGCAGGAATTCTTTTCTATTTTTTTTGCGCTCATTCTATCTGGATTTCGGCTGTGGTGATGGTTGCCTTCCGGCTCGGGTGGTTTGCCGTTGAACGGGAAATAAGTTCATTATTAATAAACAAACTTTTCAATCAACATATCTTTGAATTCAAGCAGCAGCTTGGCCCGTACGGCATCCGTCTGGCGAACAAGGCGGAAAATGACCGGCATTTAAAAAAGAGCCTCGCGGAAGTATTTGTTTCCGACCCTGCCTTATTGATAAAAAATGTCGAACAATTAGAAATGTTCGACACCCTCTATAAGGCAGGAATGAGGCCTGACTCCGACACTTATCAGGTACATGATTGCAAATTGAAATACGGAAAATATCGTTTGGAAAAATTGGAAAAAGAAAAGGTCGTATCCACATCTTGATTTGTCAATGCTCAACTCTCTAAACCAGGCGCCTCCTCGCCTCTCAATAAATTGCCCATCACATTGCCTGGCGACTGTATTTCTCAACGACAGAGGAAAAAGGATCGTGAGGATCATCACTTATTTTCATAAACTCGATTCCCCAGAAAAAATCTCCTTCAACACGCTGGATCCAGGCAGTACGCGCCCGGCATTGAGCAGGCCCATCTTCAGTATGAAAAGTGTAATCAAATTCACCCTGAATCAAAAAAGGAATACGGCTATTGGCATAGGGAACCCTTAGCTTTGCCCCTCCCCTGTTAATATCATCAACATAAGCGGAAATACGGCCCTCCGCGCATTCAAAAGACACGGGAAAAGGAGGCTTGCATAATACCCGCGAGTACTGCCGTCGTTCAATTGCGGGGTCCGATTCCAAAGCAATGCGTTCATCTTGATTATTTAATTCCATTGTAACCTCTTCTTAAGCAGTTTAAGGAAAAGCTTCAATCATTTTTTTTAATTATACCATGAAATATATGCATTTTCAAGATCAAAAAAATAGTGCGATTACATACCATTAAAGAACCGGCGTAATGCCTCGTACCACCTGCTATACCATTCCCTTGGCATTTCTTTTGGATTTCTCTCTTCCACCCGGCGTGTTGCCTCGTTTTCAATATTCCTAAGCAGCTGGGGCAGAATGATGTTTGTGGCCATACGTACTAGCCATTGCGGCATGGATTGCGTCGCCCAGCCTTGAGCCACCACGCCAATCCGGCAAGAATCCCTGCCAACCGCAACCACAAATGCGGCGAGGCGTATGCCGTTAGTACGATAATTTATCCATCCCCGCGCCAGATGACTCCACTTTGCCTCAAGATAACGGTCTTCATTTTGGGAAGCAATTAATCTTAGGTGGGAAGAGTCCGACCAGCCAAGGGTGTCAATGTTCCCGATTGCCCACACTCGCACAAGAGCGGCACGGCCCTCGACATACCATGTTCCAAGCGAAGATACACGATTCCTTGGTTCCGTAATACGGTCACAGCGAAACACATATTGGAAAATGTGCGTGTATCGGTTAAAGTCGAGGGCAACAGCCGCGACTTCAGATGCCGGATGGTGGTAATTCCAAACTCCCCATACCCGGTATTCAATCGGGGCATTGGATAGTTTTTTAATCTCCACATAATTTGCCACATTGATTCTCAATTCATTTTCCATAAAACCATACTCGAAGGGCATTCGATGGGCGAATGCTTTGCATGAAAGCATCTGCAAAAGGCATAAGACAACTATACCGCGCCTTCTCAGTATCCACGTCATTTTTTTACCCGCTTTTTGGCACCGTAAAGTAAAACAAGCATGAAAAAAGGCCCCTTTCAGGGCCTTTTTTGCACCATGATCTGCAATTAAGAAAATTATTTTGGAGCGCTCGCGGTTTCACTTAGAATCTCTTTATTGTCCGGATCCAAGGCTTTTGCACGGCTCAAATGGTCCTGATATTCACCAGTTTTCTTCTGTTCCTTGGCTATACGCGCCAGTCCCAACTCCGCCAAAGCATACTTAGGATTGGCCTGCAAGGCTTTCCGGAAGAAAGCTTCAGCCCGATCGAAGTTCCCTTGTTTTCTGTAAATTTCTCCGCGCTCGTAGTGTGCCGGCGCAAAATTTTCATTGATAAATGAAACCATTTTAAAAGTCTCGATAGCTTCGTCCAGTTTATTCTGCAAACCCTGGATCCTGCCCTTAAACATAAGACCATCCGTATTCATGGGATCAGACTTTTCAATTTCACCGGCAACTGCCAATGCTTCATCATATCGCTGCTGGTTCATCAAGTCTTCGGCGTACAAAGAGCGGTATTTGTTGTCCTTCTTAAGCTGAATAAGCTGTTTGATAACGTCTTCAGATTCCTTAAGCTTCCCGGTTTCCTTATATAAATTATATAGCTGCAACATAAGTTCGGGATTGTCCTTTTTAAAGGTTTGAGCCTTTGCAAGTAATTCTATCCCTTTGTCTTGACGCCCGGTTTTAAGATAGCCCTCCGAAAGCATGAGCATCACTTCCGCGTCTTGGGGATTCATGGTCTGGACCATCTCCAGGTTTTCAATTGCTTTGGAATATTGCTTTTTCTTTATGAGTATTTCGCCTACCCGGCGGTTCGCATCAACATTCTGGGGTTCCAAAGCAAGCAGCTTTTTATAGGCTTCAAGTTCGCGGTCTTCATTTTTCAGACCACCCCATACCTGCGCAAGTTTTTGCAGGACCGCTGCATCTTTGGGATTAAGCACAGACGCTTGATTCAAGGGCTGGGTTGCTTTTGTATACGTAGCCGGTGATGCCGCATACATCATGCCAAGCCTGATAAAACTTCGACCGTCATTCGGATATGCCTTAATGTTCCCCAGATAAAGCGCTTCGGCGGATTTAGGATCTGATTTTTCGCGTAAGAATGCCTTAAGATAAGAGGCATCGGCGTCAGCGACCCCCGGAAGAGCGGTATACGCCTCATAAGCTTCAGCAGCCTTGGCATCGTCGCCGTTCTTTTCGTAGCACTCTCCTAAGGGCCTAAGAATTTTTTTCAGTATTTGTTCGGGTGTATTTTTTGCCCGGAGCGTTCCGAAAAGAACACACGTTTTCTGGCAATTGCCCTGCTGATAATAGGAATCGCCGAGCGCTAACAAATACTCTTCATCCTGCAAGCTCCCGTTTTTGACCATTTCAAGATACGGGATTGCTTCCTGGTATTTTTTCTTGGAATATTTGTAAAGCCCAACGGTTTTAGCGACTTTTTCGTCGCCAGTGGAATTTTCAAGATATTTCTGGTAGGCTTTAATGGCTTCATCAGTCTTTGATTGACGCATTTGCAAATCCCCAAGCGCCTTATAT
>JBAVGL010000496.1:0-1758 GCA_049684795.1 Chitinivibrionales bacterium
GTCGGGTTTGGCCAAACACAACAGCCCCGTCATAGTCAGCAGCGCGTCAGCGGTGCTGATGCTTCCATTCTTTTTCTCTCTAACAATGTAAGAAACTCGATCTCGAAGACCGGACCGTTGCGCAAGCATTCCGATCAAGGCCAGTCCGCCTTGGCTAGTAAGAAACTCGTCCGTCTCAGTAATGATGAATTTTGTCGGCTTTGGCATGACACCTTCCGGGTGAATGGTTTCTGTTGCTTTTTAGTCAATTGCTTCTCTCTCTTAATTTACCCGAAAAATGATCAATTTGCCATTATTTTTCTCACGGATTTAGGTATTAATGATCCGCCGAAATTATAAGTTTTAAGGCCCGCCTTCAATAACTGGCAAAGCTTGCATAATTTAATTATTGACAACAGAAACAAAAAATTGTATATTAGTTAACAGCGGTTGTTTGTGGGTCGTCATGAGACGGCTCCTCCCTTCGGGGGCAATCGCTCTTTTTTTTGCCCTACTAATCTTGATTCGACCCATTTTAAAATGTCCCAACCTCTATCATGTTCCCGCAGCGATTCACAAATTTTCGCAATAACCGGAAATGTTTCTTGGTGGTGCGCGGATACTTTATATCCCAGTTTGTTCTCCTCAAATTTTCGAATATAATAAAGCATTAAATCCACAAGCTGTAGAGCTTCACTTTTAGCTGAATCGACAAAAAAACCTTGCTCAATGAGGTTTTCCGCTTGCAAGGTAGACGACGTGTCGAGACGTAAAGTACGTAAGGATTTTTCGATTTCAACAAGGCTGTGATGCTGGTCGAAAATGAGAATTCCGAGATCCTTTTCTGCTTTAATGATTTCATTTATTCTGGTGCACACAAATGGAAGGGCCATAATATACGGCGCGATACTAATGCCCTTACCGTATGTTTTTTCGCAAAACCTTTGGAATTCTTTTTTTTCAATGGATCGGTATACGATTTTGATGTCAAGTTTTTGAGTCAATTCCAGGCAATTATCACGAAACGATTTCGTCTGATCAAGGGAGAATGGCTTGAAGTCGCCCCTGCGGTTTACTAAATCCATCGTATGAAGCTCAAAACTATCCAGTGCGTCTTCACCAAAAAACTTGATAATGATTTTGTGAAATTCCCGTTCTAATTCTTTCCATTTCGATTGAGGAACAATTAATGCGCCAAGAACAAAAACCGGCTGTTGCTTGTCGGAAAGATTATGGCCGGTATCGCCAGATTCGTCAATATAAACCAGGATCATACTGCCTCCCGTTGGTCGATTTTTCCCGTGATCGCCGTATTGATGAGCGCGGTGCGATATTCCTTGAGATTGAGCATTTTTTATTTTGGGTAGTAATAATATCAATTTGCGCTTACAGTTAAGTCAAGTCCATATACCTTATAATGAATAACGGTGTTATTCTTAGAAGGCACCCGTAACCAGACAAGTTCAACGAACGCTCCCAAGCCGTTAATTATTTTCTGTTTTCTGTCCTATTGTTACACCTTTTAGAAGGAACCAATCAAATGAAGCGAAAAAAAGTTGTTTCAAAAACCGTTCCTTTGGGGCATACGTGGTATACGCTTCCGCCATTTCTTCAAGGCGTCGTCTCGTTAAAGGATTACCGCAAATGGCTGGATCATAGAGGCATGGTATTGCGTCAAAATGACATAAAGCTTAAACGACCCTACGCCAAGTTAAATTCCATTTCGGCGTATAAGGAAGATATCCATCGGGCTGTCCTCGATGGGGGCCAATTCGATCC
>JBAVGL010000497.1:0-3267 GCA_049684795.1 Chitinivibrionales bacterium
GTTCATTGATTGAAGGAAAACGACCGCCTCCTGGTTTTCCACGCCGCCGAATTTATTGGGAACCCACTCGCCGTCTTTGCGGCTGTAGTTACGGTACAGCATGGATGCAACGGCATCAACGCGCAGACCGTCGATATGGAAATTTTCCAGCCAGAACAAGGCGTTGGCAACAAGGAAATTTTTTACCTCGTTCCTGCCGAAATTGAAAATGAGCGTGCCCCAGTCCTTGTGCTCTCCTTCGCGCGGGTCCTGGTATTCATAGAGGTGCGTACCGTCGAAATGCGCCAGCCCGTAGGCGTCTTTTGGGAAATGCCCCGGCACCCAGTCCATGATGACGCCGATGCCCTGCCGGTGCATGTAATCGACAAAATACTGGAAATCGGCCGGCGTGCCGAACCGATGGTTCGGCGCGTAAAAACCTCCCACCTGGTATCCCCACGAAGGAACGTACGGATGGTCCTGCACGGGCAGCAGCTCGATGTGCGTGAAGCCCAATTCGTTGACATACTGCGCAAGCTGGACCGCGAGGTCGCGATACGACAGATAATCGCCGTCTTCCCTGGGACCGGTCTTGCGCCATGATCCAAGATGAACTTCATAGATGCTCATGGGGCCGTTGATCTGGTCCTTTTCCGCTCTGGCCTTCATCCATGCCCGGTCGTTCCATGTAAAACCGTCGATGCTGAAAACGATGGATGCGTGATTCGGCGGAGGCTCCTGATAGTAACCATAGGGGTCGGTTTTCAAAATGAGGTGGTCGCGGTCATGCTTTTTTATTTCGTATTTATACACCGTCCCGTTGTCAAGGTCCGGAACGAAAAGTTCCCACACGCCCGACGCACCCAGGCGGCGCATCGGGTGACGACGACCGTCCCAGCCGTTAAATTGGCCGACAACCGAAACCCGCTTGGCATTGGGCGCCCACACGGCAAACACCACGCCTTTTGAGCCGTCGATTTCCCGCGTGTGCGACCCGAGGTCGTCATAGGCGCGGTAATGGTTGCCTTCGTTGAAAAGATACCGGGAATCTTCGCGCATGACCGGAAGAAAGCTGTACGCGTCCCTTGTCCGCTTTGCGGAGCCGTCGTGCATCGTCATTAAAAGTTCGTAGGTAAAAAACTCTTTGTGCTCCGGAAGCGCGGCCTCAAAGATACCCGCGTCATGAACCCTGGTCATGGAACACAGGCTCTCGCTCACCCCGGCCCGCGCGATTTCGATTGACCGGGCCTCGGGCGCAAACACCCGGACGCTGACGCCCGCCCGTTCCCAATGCATGCCTAAAACGCCGAAGGGATCGTCTAAATTATTGCCGAGAATATCACTAATGTTTTGTTGCGTTAAAATTCCCATGATACTTTCTGATGGTACGTATAAAGCGCAATAAAGACAATGGGAAAAATATAATCTTTTTCTTGATTTATAATCAAACTATTGACACATTGATTCCCAATCAATTATCATACTTGCATCGTTTGACTATGATTAACAGGATTTATTCTTTGTAATTACTCAGCACCGATCGCTGAGCCGGTCATTGAGCGAAGTCGAAATGAGTCGAAGCGAGCAAGCATGAAAACACGTTCCCTTCCTGCCTGCGCTATCGCTTCGGTAGGCAGGCGGCTTCGCTCAGGGAACGTGAGCAGTTATTCTTTTTATAAAGGAAAGCGCATGATCACCATCAACGAACATTATCTTAAACTCAGGGCCTCGTATCTTTTTTCGGACATCGGCAAACGCGTGGCGGAATTCAAATCAAAAAACCCGGAGAAAGAAATCATCAAATTCGGCATCGGCGACGTCACGCGCCCGCTTCCGAAGGTCTGCATTGACGCGTTTCATAAAGCGACCGATGAAATGGCGAATGAATCGAGCTTCCGAGGTTACGGTGATGAACAGGGCTATGCGTTTTTACGGGAAAAAATAGCGCACTTCGATTTTCAATCGCGCGGCGCGGACATCATGGCCGACGAAATTTTTATCAGTGACGGCGCAAAATGCGACACCGGCAATTTCCAGGAGCTTTTCTCCCAGGACATAACGGTTGCCGTGCTCGATCCGGTGTATCCCGTGTACGTAGACACCAACGTGATGGCGGGCCGCACCCGCGGATTTACGGACGGGCGTTACGGAGGGCTTACGTATCTTGAGTGCAACGCCCGTAACGGCTTTGTCCCCGACTTGCCGAAAGACAGGCCCGACCTGGTTTACCTGTGCTTTCCCAATAACCCCACGGGCGCGACAATCACGAAAACCCAGCTTGAACAATGGGTGGATTATGCCCGGAAAACCAGGACGCTCATACTCTTTGACGCCGCGTATGTCGCTTTTATCCGGGACGATTCTTTACCGCACAGCATCTTCGAGATAGAAGGCGCGCGCGATGTGGCGGTGGAGTTCAGGAGTTTTTCGAAAACGGCCGGGTTTACGGGGACCCGTTGCGCTTATACGGTGATACCGAAGTCGTGCATGGCCTATGATTCCCGGGACAATCAGCACGCGATCCATTCGCTCTGGTCGCGCCGTCATACCACGAAATTCAACGGGGTCTGTTACATGGTGCAGCGCGCCGCGGAAGCGATTTATTCCGACGAGGGCCGGAAGCAGGTCACGGAACTCAACGACTACTACCTCCGCAACGCGCACTATATTGTCAAGGAACTGCGTCTCCTTGGATACGAATGTTTCGGCGGCGAGAACGCGCCGTACATCTGGGTCGACACGCGCATGAATTCCTGGAAATTTTTTGACATGCTCCTTGAAAAAGCGGGCGTTGTCTGCACGCCGGGCGCCGGCTTCGGAAAATGCGGCGAAGGGTACGTCCGCATCAGCGCGTTCAATAGTTTTGAAAACGTACAGAAGGGCATGGAGAAAATCAAGAAGGCGATCAGGTAATATGAAAAAAGAATTACTTATTTAGCAACAATTGTATCGCCATATTTGCTTGTACAATTACACGGGTAATCCGTACCATGAACCGTGTCAAAGGGATACAATACGTATTGAACTGAATCATTATGATGAATTAGCATTAGTTTTATCCTTGTATTTAATTTACCAAAACTTAACCCTAAATCGCATGTTTTATCAATTCCCAATAAAGAATAATTAATAGTATCATTTACTATCGACTGAGGCAGGATCGTTGCAGTGTCTTTGAAATAATCAGCCGGATACGTTGACTGAGTAAAATCAAAAACGGCCTTTATCGAATCGATGGTATTATTTTGAATCGTTAAGTGATACATCAATTCACATGGGCATCTATTG
>JBAVGL010000498.1:0-7873 GCA_049684795.1 Chitinivibrionales bacterium
GGCTTCGGGACATCGAACGGGAATACCTTCAAAAAGTCCTTGACTCCTGCAAGGGCGACAAGAAAAAAGCGAGCCAAAAGCTGGGAATTTCACTCGCGACGCTGTACAGAAAATTAGAACAGACAAGCCTGCAGTCCCAATAAACCGGCGGTCTCGAGCGCTGGCGACGGCGCCACGAAATAGTCGGCTTTTTATGCAAACCTTTTCAAGACTTCTCCGAAGTCAATCTCATCCGGTTCGTATTCCACAAGCGGCTTCAATGAACCGAGTCCTATTGTATCTTCAAAGCACGGGTTCTCATTGCGATATAAAATTCCCAACGGGATCCGGTCGCCCCATTCGCGTGATTTTTGAAACGCCGCAATGATATCGGTGCAGTCATAGCCCGTTTCCTCTTCCAGTTTGTAAATACGTTCCCTGTACCAGGCCTGCGTGTTCATTTTGTTGAATGATATGCACGGCTGGAGAACATCGATCAGGGAAAACCCTTTATGGCGCACCCCCTGCACGATGAGCGATGCAAGGTGGTCGGCATCGTTGGCAAAACCCCGGGCCACGAAACCGCATCCGAGCGCAATCGCGCATTCCAGGGGCCTGAACGCCCCGGCCATCACGCCTTTCGGCTGCACCTTGGTGACGTATCCCGCTTCGGTCGTCGGCGACGCCTGTCCTTTTGTCAAGCCATATATCTGGTTGTCGTGGACGATGACCGTAATGTCGGGATTGCGCCGGACATTATGGATGAAGTGGTTTCCGCCTTCGCCGTAACAGTCGCCGTCGCCGGTGGTCACGATCACGGTGAGCGAGCGATTGGCGACCTTGGCCCCAACGGCGGCGGGAAGGGCGCGCCCGTGAAGGCCGTTGAAGCAATTGGCCCGGACATAGTGCGGGAGCTTCGCCGCCTGCCCGATGCCGGACACCAGAAGCACGTCTTTGGGCTGTTTTTCGAGATTAACCAGCGCTTTCTGGACGGCGGAGAGAATACCAAAATCCCCGCATCCCGGACACCAGGCAATCGGGTCATCGCTCCTGAATTGTTTGACTTCCATGGTCCCTCCAGTAGTCCTCGATACGTCCGGTGAGTTCCTCTATCGTGAATGGACGGCCGTTATATTTAAGGATTGAAGCATCGATTTCCAAACGGGTCTCCCTTTTTATCAATTTCGCCAGTTGCGCGCCGGCATTGTTTTCCACGGTTACCAAACGCGCGGCAGGCGCTTTGTTGAGCAACGAGGCCAACGCGTCCGCCGGAAACGGCCAGACCTGGGAAAAATGGACGCAGCCGATCGTCCCGCGCGGGTCCTGGGCGCAGACATCCTCGATGACCCCGCGCGTGGAGCCGAACCCGAGCAGCACCAGTCGCGCGCCGTCTATGTTGAGCGGCAAGGGATCGACGACTTCCCGGCGAAGAAGCTCCATTTTCTTCGAAAACCGTTTGTCGACCATTGCCGTTCGAATCGCGCCATCTTCGGTTATGTGCCCGTCTTCGGTGTGCTCGTCGCTGTCGGCATAGATTACATCGGATATCCATGAGGGTATGGCCCGCGGAGATATCCCCGAAGCGGTGATTTCATACCGTCGATACCTCGTGATCTCGGCCGACTTTTCCTTTGAAATGATATGCCGTGGCGGCCGAACGACTTTTGTCGCCAGCCTGTCCACAACGTTTACCATGTCCGCCAGGTACTGATCTGACAGGATGATAGCCGGGACCTGGAACCGGTCCGAAACGTCGAAGGCTTTAACGGTCAGTTCGAACGCCTCCTCGATATTTCCCGGAGTGTAAACTGCGCGCGCGAATTCTCCGTGACCGGCATGGAGCGCCAGGTCGAGATCGGCCTGTTCGGTGCGTGTCGGCAAGCCCGTTGCGGGCGCGGGGCGCTGGCCGTCGACAATCACGACCGGCGTTTCCAGCATTGCCGCGAGACTCAGGCCTTCGGTCATGAGGGCGAACCCGCCGCCCGACGTCGCTGTCATGGACCTTACGCCGGCATACGACGCCCCGATCGCCATGTTGATGGCGGCGATCTCGTCTTCGGCCTGCTCCACGACAAGCGGAAGGTCCGTGGAAAATCCCGCCATCGTTTCCATGATCGTTGTCGACGGGGTCATCGGATATCCGGAATAAAACCTGCACCCGGCATACACAGCGCCCAGGGCGATTGACTCGTTCCCGTCCAGAAGGTATCGTAACGCGCCTTTGTTAGTCGAAAAAGGGGCATTTCTAACGGGGCTGTCGCGCCCTATTTCAAATCCTTTCCGAGCGCAGGCGACATTCCTGTCCGCAACGTCCCCGCCTTTAGAACTGAAAGCCTCCTTCAGCGTTCGCTCCACGATATCAAAATCCATCGAGAACATTCCTGACAATACTCCAAGAGCTACGGAGCCATAGTAGTGGGGCTTTCCACCTAAATCCATTGCAATCGCATTGAGCGGAGCATCCAGATAGGCGGGACTTTCATCGATAATATTGAAGTTTTTTTTATCAACGACAATCTTCCCTCCCGGAGCAAGAGTTGTTCGATGCAGGTTTACGCTCTCGGCGTTCAAAGGGACAAGAACATCGATTGATTGTCGGAATGAAGCAGGCGGCGGATTGCCTAGGCGTATCTGGTAATAGTTATTGCCTCCCCGCACCCGCGACATATAATCCTGGTTTGCAAGCAAACCCCATCCGCAGTCTTTGATTATTCTGCACAACGACATGCCGATCGTCTGAATTCCCTGTCCGGCCTCACCGGCTATTCTTATGGTACAATCAAATTCCACTGATCACCTGAACTTTCCAGTCTTTGTTAAATTGGAATTGCATCGCATGTATATGTGCAACCCAAAAGCAGCAATCAACATGCCATAGAAATTCCATATTGCATACCGTTACTGCTAACCCGCCTGAAGGTCTGCCTACCGAAGCGCTAACGCAAGGCAGGCGGATAAGCTACTGTAGTCAGGAATTATCTACGGGAAAATCCACTCAAAATCGCACTATTGAGACCGATTTTCTCATCGTTGCAATAAAACATTGTTTTTTTCTTTTTTTTCATTGGCGTAAAAATTGCGTCATATAACAACGTTAGGGTGAATTGCGCTAAAAGCATAGATAAGTCAGCCACAGTATCAAACTTCTATTTTCCTCAATTGGGTCCAATGGATAAAAATAAGAGAATCCTTTTAATCGATGATGAAGAAGTCATCACCTTCGGATTTTCAATGGTCCTGAAAGAACCGGGTGTTGAACTGGATTGCGCAAACACATTGGAAGAAGCGCAGCAATGCATTAACGCTCATTTATATGATGCCGCGATCATTGACCTGAGACTTTCCAATTCTGTGCAAATGGAAGGTTTTGATTGCATCAGGCTTTTGCGCTCCCGCCAACCCGGATGCAGGATAATCGTCATGACCGCTTTTGGGGACAATGGGTCCAGGGAAAAGGCAAAAGAATTGGGCGCTGATTTATTTTTCGAAAAACCGATGGAACCGGAAACGGTAAAGGACATGTTAAAAACATTGGGCATCTTCGAGAATTGACGGGCTTCGGGCTCATTTCTTAACATAAAGCGGCAGCGCGACCTCAAATGTTGCCCCGGGACCATCGGCATTGTTGAATCCAATAATGCTGCCATCATGGATTTCAACGATATGGCGCACGATGCTCAGCCCCAGCCCGGTGCCGCCTTTTCTAGTCGTGAAAAACGGTTCATATATTTTAGGTAAATTTTCCTCCATAATTCCGTTCCCGCGGTCTTTTACCGAAAAGATAATCGTATTGGCGATTTTTCCATGCACCGAACAGATGATTTCCTCTCCAGCTGGCGAATGGTTGTAGGCGTTTTCTACAAGATTAATGATCATCTGGGTAATATACGTGGTCTCCGCCCTGACCATGTAATTCTCCGGTTGCTCCGGTCTGATGAAGCGCACGGACGGTTTTTGCGTTTGAACGGTCTGAAGCCAGGTCGAAAGCGCATTCTCCACCAGCGTAACCATCGAAACCTCCCGCATGTTTTCCTCACGAAGGGGCCTTCCAAGCAAGAGAAGGTCTTCCATAAGCGAGGTAAGCCTGGTGACCTGGTTCCGCATGTGTTGCATGTAGGGTTTAAAACGGTCATCATCCGAAACTTCTTTTGATAGGGCGCCCATGATGGCCATGATGCCGTTAAGCGGGTTCCTCACTTCATGGGCCACGCCCGATGTAAGCTGTCCTAAAAGTTTCATTTCATTTGCCTCAATAAGCGCGGCCTCGGCTTTTTTACGGTCCGCAATTTCGACAGCTAGTTTTTCAATGCTTTTTTTAAGGTCCGCGGTGCGTTTCTCCACCTGTATTTCCAGTTCATTTTTGGCCTTTTTTAATTCCTCCTCAACCTTTTTGAGCTGGGTGATGTCGCGCGCAACGTGCACCCCGCCTTTCAGCTCCCCTTTTTCGTTGAAAACAGGCGTGACGCTCACCAGGAATTCCCCGCCCAATGCCTCTTCGTGTATTTCAGCGACATGCTGTTTGTGGTCATTGAGCATAAGCAAATGGGGACAGGATTCAATGGGTTTCCCCGCATCATGCATGCATTTGTAGCAAGGAAGCCCCGATATCTTTTCGGGAGAAATGCCGAGCCTTTCGGTCATTGCCCGGTTGGCGCGGACTATCCTGTGCTTATTGTCAAGTATGGCGATATGGTCGGGAATGGCATTGAAGGTTTCCACCCATTCCTCCCGTGACCGTTCCAGTTTTTCAGCCTGATCCATGAGTTTGTCGTTTGTTAAACTCAATTCCCGGGTCCGAGCAGCCACCTGCTCCTCAAGATGGCCCCTGATTTTGCGGTAGCGATGGGCGACCACGCACAGGAACAGACCCATTCCGCAGAAAAACAGCTCACCTACGAGATCGACCGAGGAATCGTATTTGAAAAGGCTCCCTACAGGTGGAGAAATCCAATAGTCGACCATAAGGGCGGACACCAGGGTGGCTAAAATACCTGGCCAGAAGCCGGCCATGAGGGCAACGAGCATCACTGACGGATAAAAGGTGATATAGGCAGGAAAACCCGGCCCCGCTAAGAAGGTTATTGCGAAATGAACCAATAGACTCATAATGGCCATTGCAAGCGCAAAGCCAAAGCGTACCTGCCAGCGGTCCCAGAGTTTCATTGATGTCCTTAATATCTATTTTTCTAACGCTTTAAAATAAAATACGCCAAACAATATTGATCGCGGTTTTCCCCCACCGCTGAAAAACATTATTTCGTCCCTTTTATTATGAGACGGATCTTTGGTATGTCCATGCTGAAGTTCGTAATGCCCAGATCCATGAAGCGCGGGACCAGGTCAAGATTTGACGCCATTTCACCGCACACGGTCAATTCTTTCCCGCGTGCCAACGACGCCGACGCCACCCTGCCGATGGCTTCCCATAGGCGGGGCGACTGGACTATTTCGGCGCCATGCGCGATCGCCGTTTCACGGTCAACCTGCAATATATGCTTTGTCAAATCATTGGTGCCCAGACAGACAAAGTCCGCCTCTTCGAGAATGGCGGCGACATCGTCCACCGCCGAGGGCTGTTCGATCATGGCGCCGTGCACGAGCCCCTCCGCCTTGTCTCCGACCGCATTTTTGAAAATCCTTTTCAACTCGGCAAATTGTTTCGCGTCGGCGACCATCGGATACAGCGCCTTTACCGGACCGAACAGGGAAGCTTCGGCTATCGCGCCCGCCTGCGTTTCCAGAAGTTCGGGCCACGAAAGCAGGAACAAGGCGCCGGAGCACGACGGATCGACACGGCCGAACGAATCGAAAATGCCCGCGGATTTGTCTACCGATATGTCAAGGAGCCTGATGGTCACGGGAAGGCCCATCATGGCGATGACCACCGCGCGGTAGCGCACGAACTGCTCTTGTTTTGTCAATATACGGCCGTCGGCCATGAATTCGAATTCGGTGCGGTATAAACCGACGCCGCGGGCGCCCGCGGACAAGGCGCCGATGGCGTCCTGTGAAAGGTTGATGTTGGCCATCAGGGTTATCCGCGAAAGGTCCAGGTTGTTTTTGACGGGCGCGAACTTACGGTCGGCGGCGGTACCGCGTTTCGAAAGCGCCTTGCGCCGTTCCGTGCATTCGATGGTGCCGCTAGCGCCGTCCATGACCGCGAATTCGCCCTGGGGCAATTGTTGATGGATGTGTGTAACGCCCGAAACGGCGGGTATCCGGAAGGCACGGCACAAAATTGCCGCATGGGAAGTTGGGCCCGCGTGTTCACAGACTATTCCTCTCACATTGGTATTTTTAAGATCTAAAACGAGGCGGGGCGTCAGCGTTTCCACGACGGCGATGGTATCGCCGTCCATTTCATTCCCCGGATAATCGCGGTCCCGGTCCGCTTCAAGATCGTCCATGCCGACCAACGCATCCAGCAGGCTCGTCTGCAACTCCAGCAGATCGGTCGCGCGGTCCTTAAGATACGGGCTCGGCGAGTCGGAAAACCGCTTTCGATATGATTCAAGCGTCATGGTTATTGAGCTGCCGGCGTCAAGGCGCCGGTCTTTGATGTTTTCCTGCAATGCTTCAAGAAGCGAAGAATCATGAAGAATTTCCCGCAGCGCGACAAACAGGTCCGCATAAGATTTTCCTAATCGTTTTGTCACCTGTTGAATGGAATTTTCCAACACGAAGCTCACGACCTGGACTGCCTGCCGCATCCTGCCGATTTCGGCGGCCACCAGGCCGGCGGGTATGGTGCGTTGCCGGTAAAACTTTCTGGGCAGACCGCCAAAGGCGTGCCAGAGCACTCCCTTTCCTCTGCCTTCGGACAGGGGAAGTCCGTTAAGAATTCGCGGCCTCTCGCTCGTGCGCCGTTCACGGCTTACCGGTTCAAATTTCTCTGTGTACGGCATCGGCGTCAATTGTTGACAAAAGTGTTTCGAATGCAACCGGCTTGGCAAGAAAACCTTCAACGCCAATTTCGGCGGCTTGTTCCCTCAGGCTTCTCTCATCGTATGCCGTCCAGATAAATGCTCGAATTAAGCGGTTAAAATGCTTGGCTGTTCTTATTATTTCCCACCCTTCGTGCGTGGCGACCCCGGTCATGTTTAAATCAGATATGACAACGTCAAAATGCTCGCTCGACAATAACCGTAATGCCGTTTCCAGCGAATTGGCGGTTTCAACCGAAATATCGTATGACAAGGAAAGCTTTTTAAAGCCGAACAGCAGGGCGTCGTTATCGTCAACAAGCAATACCCGCTTTTTCATAGCGCTTTCCCTTCACGATAGGACGATCAAAGGGTATATCTGAATCACATTCATGGCGCCGTCTTCCGACCGGGTTTTCACGCTTTTTGTTCCCCGACGGTAAGAATGTCACCTTCAAGCTTTGTCGAAAAGGCCTTCAGGTTTTTCTTTGCCGGTCCGTGGGTGACTTTCCCGCTCATATCAAACGTTGACTTATGACAAGGACATTTGATGACATTATTTTCGGGAAGGGAAACTTCACAGCCCCAGTGCGTGCATTTGGAAGAAAATGCCGCGCACTCCGTCTCCGAAATCCTCGTCACGATGATCGGTTTTTTAGGATCAAGAGGATTGGGAAACTTTTTCGCGCCTCCAACTTTCGCAAGGTCGGCATGCGCCGGGTCCTTCAGATTAATCGAGACTGGCTCCATCGTGACCGGAACGGACTTGCCGCTTGCCGATAGCCGGGTGACTATCATCGGGCCGATGACCGCCGCGGCGACGGCGCCTTTTCCCGCTCTTGCAAAAAATTCCCGCCGTGATAATGAGTCTTTATTCATACTCTATTCCCTTCTGAAAATGGTAAATCTAACCCATGAAATGTCCCAGCCAGAACATGAAAACGATTGCTATGACATGAACCATCCACCAC
>JBAVGL010000499.1:0-2715 GCA_049684795.1 Chitinivibrionales bacterium
TCGTACAGTTTCTCGGTTTGAAAAATCCTAATTTTGTTTACAAGAAAAAGTTTAACCTTATTGAGAAAATGCGCAAAATAGTTAAAAAATTTCTGGTTAATAAAAAACTAAAAAACATTAATAAAACGGTTAATGTTCCCAAGATAAATAATAAAAATATGGATAAGTTGAAGCGAAAAAAGAGGCCAAATGATGATAAAAAAAACTAAATCCGTACTGACCCCCGAAATGATCGGGAAACTTGCCGAGAAGGGAATTAATGCCCTTCGGCTTTCCCGAAAGCAAAAACAAGAGCTTTTGACCTCCGGGCTTGAGGAAATTTATGCTTTGCATGATTTGCAAAAGCAGAATATTCCACTTCTGGAGAATGCTGAAGTCGAAGTGCTCATGGAAAGATATTTCAAACCCGCCTTAAAACATGCTGAAACGCACAGAGATGCCATTTGGGTAAAACTTCTTGAAAAAACGGTTAAAATTTTTGATTTTGGCCCAGGTTGGGCCCAAGGCAGCCCCGCTTTTGCACTACGTGGTGAAGCTAAACGGCCTTCAGTAACCATGCATAAGGAAATAGGCAGATTGACGCTGCATCTTGAACTGATAAACCGCGCCGACCGTCTTGCGGATATCAGATTGTGCCTTACGGATGATTCTAAGCGTGACAAAACTTCTTTTGAAGCAGAGTTGCTTAAAAGTGAAAGATGCGTTGAATCTATTACCGCAAAGGCCGGTGAGTATTTTGTGCTTTCAAGGATCGAGCTCGGTGAATATACGATTCGAGTTCGCGACAACCACGGTGAGATAGCGTCATTTCAAATACGGATGGATTGATGAAGAATACCTGTTCTTTAAGACTCGATCTGGTTGGAGCGGACAGCTCCTGGGCATGGAAATATTTCCATCGAGTGGCCGGGACAAACCCGAGTCTTTCTTCATCAATTCCGTTTCCTAAAGAGGTTTCGGCCCCAGAAATTTATTCGTCATTCATGAATCTGACCAATTCTCATGAAATAAACGGCTTGCGGGAATGGGGAAAAAAATGCGCCGAATCCATATTGCCTTCAGCAATTCAACTAGAGCTTGCGAAGTTCGAATCAGGCGATATTCTTTTCATGGTTCCGGCACAGTGGGCTGAAATTCCTTTTGAGTTATTGCATGTGACCGGGGAATTTCTTTGCAAACGATTTGCACTCGGTACAATAATTTGCACGGACAATAAACATGGGCCAGTCCCAAGAAGCAAACCGGGGTCATCTTTTTTAATAATAGCCGACCCATCCGGCAATGCTCCGCAAGCCCATGCCGAAGGAATTGCAATACAAAATATCGCCAAAGCAAACCATAAAAATCCTCATTTTGTTTCTTCAAAAGATAAGGAAAAAATCTTCGCGGCAGTCGAAAGCGCCGCGATAGTGCATTTTGCCGGACATTCCGTCTATTCCAAGGAAAAAAACATCAGCGGTTGGCAACTATCAAACGGTTGTTTTTTTGATCTGGTCGACATGAAACAGTTCGGGGAAAAAGCCGGTGTTCCGTGGCTTATATTTTCCAACTCGTGTTATGCGGGAAATAGCGGATGCAATCAGGATCTTGCGGGCATGGCGGGAGCGTTTCTTCAAGCCGGTATCGCGCAGGTTATAGGTCCGATTACTGCTGTAAATGATAGCGAAGCGAAGGAGTTTTCCCTGGGGTTCTACGAATGTTTATTCAAGGGAATGACCGCTGGGGAGGCAATTCTCGCGGCCCGGCTTAAAATATCGGATAGCACATCCGGTGTTGCGCAATTATTATACCGTTTATACGGGGACCCCTGCTTTTCGGCCAATCCGATCAAGCGCGATGAGGCTAGTGCGGTCATTCAAAAACCGCGACCGCACAAATTAAGAACTGTTATAATTATTGGGATAATAGTATTAGTTATCCTGATCGCAGTAATATTCATTCCCTTAGGCAGCAATATAATTTACATCCCTATTAAACATTAAATTGCTTGATATTTTGGTGTTTTTCAAGGATAATTTATATCTGTTATTTTAATCGATTCACTGAAAGAAAACATTTTTGCTAAACATCGAAATTTTGTTTGTCTTTATAGCAATGTTGGTTGTTGGTTGCGCATCAACTGGAAGTCAGCAATCAACAATAGAACATCCGGCAACTCGGCCTGTATGGATTGACAATCATCCGACATCTCCTACCCATTTTATCGGCGTTGGGAGCGCTCAAATACAAAGCGACCTTGCCCAAACCCAGGAACAGGCGAGGATGAATGCGCTTAAGGACATTGCACAACAAATTGAAGTGACGATTATTTCCGATATTACATTGAACGAACGTAACGTGACGATAAATAATAAAGTCACAACCGACCAGAGTATTTTCCAAAAAAAAGTCAGGTCCTTGGCCCAGGCCGCGCTCCAGGATTGGGAAATACAAGCGACATGGATCGGCCCGGACGGATTTTTGTATTGCAAAGTCGTCCTTGAAAAGAAAAAGTATTATGACAGGGTAAATAAAAAGGTTAATGACGCCATCGCGCTTGCAACCGATGCGCTTGAAGCCTCAGAGCGTGGACCATTTGATTCCAGGTTACGCGAGCTATATAAAGGCGTTATCGCGCTTGATGATTTTCTCGGAAATGCAATGAAGTCAACCGTTGGAGGCAAAGAAGTAATTTTAAACAACGAACTTCCGCGAAGGCTCCAACAACTGCTGAGT
>JBAVGL010000500.1:0-5093 GCA_049684795.1 Chitinivibrionales bacterium
ACAAACCATACCCAAGACAATGATGCAAACCGAGATTGACATGAAAAACAATAAATTCAGGACTTTTCTGATAAGAGTTTACAAGGCGAACGGGACGATAGTAACAAGCGCGCATGCAGGCGATTGGAATAAAATACTACCCGGATCAAATTTTGAAATCCTCTATAAAATTCTTATGGGACGGCGAGCGGACGCTTCAAACCAATGAGAGTTATGCCTTCAAATTCTTCAAGAGACATCCGGCGTTTCAACAATTGGGCAAAAACCTACGACCGTTCAATCATGCAGCGATTGTACTTTGGGCCGATTCACAACAAAATGTTCAAACTGACGCGGTTTGTGATAATCACGTTGGCAAGGAAATAACGGAGTTTAGAGACTGCCGGTCATTTTATAGCACCGCATTATACTATATCTTTTTATCAATACGGCAAAAAATTGGGCGACCGGGGAAGCGAAAGTATTGTCTCAACTGCGAGTTTCACCGTGTTGTCAATGTCCGACAGCGAGCAGATCTCCACCGGCGTGTGCATGTACCGGGTCGGGATGGAAACGAGCGCCGCCGCGACCCCGCTGCGGTTTATCTGGATCACGTCGGCGTCGGTTGGCGTGGCCCCGGGTTCCGCTGTCCATTGCACGGGCACTTTGGCCTTGCGAGCGGCCTCCTTGAAGAAATTGCTCAGCGGGATATTGATGTTGGCGCCCCGGTGAAGGATCGGGCCGTGGCCCAGCTTGACATTTCCGAACGTCTTCTTGTCGTCGCCCGGAACGTCGGTGGCAAACCCCACGTCGATGGCGATCCCGGCATGCGGCTCAATCCCGAAGCATGATGTCCGCGCGCCGCGGCAGCCGATCTCTTCCTGCACCGTGGATACCCCGTAAACGGCGACCTTAAGCTGCTTTTTCTTTCCGCTCAGGACCCTGATGACCTCCGATACCACGAATGCGCCCACCTTGTCGTCCCATGCTTTCGACGCGATAAAATCATTCAAGAGCGGCATGAAATTCGACAGGATGCACGCGGGCGTGCCGACGGAAACATGCTTTTCGGTTTCCGTTTTGCTTTTCGACCCTATGTCGATGATGAGGTCTTTTATATCAACGGCTTTCTTGCGGTCTTCTTTTTCCAGCATGTGAATGGGTTTTTTGCCGATAACCCCGCGGACCCTGTCTTTGGTCAGGAAAAGGACCGGCTTGCCTGCCAGCACGCTCGTGTCGATGCCGCCGATGGCGGCAAAATGAATGAACCCCTCGTCCGAAATATGGGTGACCATGAAACCGATTTCGTCGCAATGTCCCGCCAGCATGATACGGATCGGAGCATTTCGATTGATGCTGGCGATCATATTTCCATGGACGTCTGAAGACACTTTTTCCGCAAAGGCTTTAGTACGCTCTTTCCAAAGCAATTGCCCTTCCGATTCAAAACCGGACGGAGTATGAGTATTCATTAATTTTTCTAAAAATTCGTGAGAAGTCTTTTCCATAGTTTAAGCTCCGTTCCTTTTAACCAATTGCTTGTCTCGATACCCGCTACTCGACAAGCGTTTTTTTTCCGCTCGCCGAGCAGGTGTCGCACCCTCAAAATATACTCTTTGAACAAATAATTAAATAATCAAAAATATGCAAATCCCTAACTTTCTAAATTTAAAGGGGATAGCCGACTCACAACCTGTTGAGTCTATTTAATCCTTGACATACAACCCATTGTTGTATATAATTATCTTATACAGCTACCTTATTGAAATTATAAAAGCTTCGTTGGGATGACTCAGATGACCGGTCCCCATCCTTTTTAAAAGGAGATGCAGATGCAATTATTTAAAATTTCCTGTATGCAGTGTACGCATTATGACGCTTGCCCGCAAAAAACAAGGATGTTTGTGAATTATTGCGGATCCAAAATTAAGAATGTTGAAATGAATATCAGAGAGGCCATTTCCGAATGTCGTTCAAAACAGGGATTCATGCTCAAAAGTGTCCTATTTATTTCAGGCCCCGAAAAGCATGCTTTCCCGGAAATAATCTTAAATGCCGTGACTTCATAAATTTAGCTGTTGCCTTTTTCCACCAACCAGTGATATAATAGATATAAAGGCCATGATTTAATCGCTTTCCGTCTTTTGTTAAAAGTCGCAAAAGATACGAATTTTGTATTTTATTATTTTTTTATGGGTTATGGATTTTTTTTCCATGTCCCTGCGATTAACAATTATTTTGTCTTAGAAGAACAATGAAAAGTAAACTGCCCTTCGTCGCATTGTGCATCGGAACCGCGAGCAGTGTTTTTTTCTCCGGATGCGCCGCATCACATGCCAAATTGACAAAAGCACCGGCAATCGCCGTAATCGTGACCAGCGGCAGGCCGTCGCTTCCCCCTGATTCCTCCGCAGGAAGCGACGGCCCGCAAGCTGCCTCAGTCATCGATGACGCCGACATCGACTCCCTCATCAACGGGGCGGAATTTGCCTGCAAACATAACGATTTCGAAGCCGCGCACATGCTTTTGCTGGAAGCAATGGAGGACATTAAAATCATCCGGTCAAGCGACAGCGGATGGGCAGAATCCGAAGACTATTATGAAAATTATTATAAAGACATCGCCCGGATATATACCGAACTCATGCCGCCCGCCTATTCCGACAGCCTTCCCGAGGAAATCTCCGTTGCCGCGCTCCGGAAGCAGTTGGCGCGGTCCCTGGATTCAATCAAGGTCCCGGCCTCCGACAGCATGTTCATGCATAAAATCATAAGCCGGGAAAAATCGACGTTCAACTTCCCCATCGTGTGGAACGACCGGGTGTACAAGGCGCTTTACTTCCTGGCACATGGCAAGAAGGGGCCGCTTGACAAATGGATATCGCGCGCGCATTACTATCTGCCGGAGATCAAAAAAATGTTCGCCGACAGCGGGCTGCCCACCGACCTGTCGTACCTTCCACTCATCGAAAGCGGTTTCAACCCCCTTGCGTATTCCCGTAAGCATGCGGCGGGAATATGGCAATTCATCGCTTCAACCGGTTCGACATACGGCATGCGCAAGGATGGATGGATCGATGAACGCAGGGATTTTCTAAAGTCAACGCGGGGGGCCGCCAGTTATTTGAAAAAGTTGTACAATCAATTCAATGACTGGCAGATAGCCCTTGCCGCATATAATTGCGGGGAAAACGGCATGGCATCCGCCGTAAACAGGGCATTTTCGAAAAATTTCTGGCAGCTTCGGGTCCCCAGGGAAACAAAGAATTATATTCCCGAATTCATTGCCGCGCTCATCATCGCCAAGAACCCCCAATGTTACGGCTTCCCGGACAGAGTGACGGACACCTTCGATCTCGACACCGTCGATATCAACGATTGCATAAGTTTGTATACGGTGGCCGACAGTTTGAACATCTCCCCGGAAGAACTGCGCGATCTCAACCCGCATATTTTGCACTGGTGCACGCACCCCAATGATCAACACGTCATACTGTACCTTCCCAAAGGCGCCAAAGCCAAGTTCCTTGCATCGTATGGACGGTCTCCGGCCGATTTCATCGTCTCCTGGTCAACCTATCGGGTCCGGTCGGGCGAAACTCTTAAAGGTATTGCGCAGCGCTTCAATGTTCCCATTGAGGCGCTGCTGTCCCTTAATAATTTCCCTCAGCATGACCGCGTAGCTTGCGGTCAGGAAATTTCCGTGCCGGTGCCGTTAAACCCTGACGCTTCACATGGACCGATTATCAGAGCAAGTTCGTGTACTCAACGCCTCCATTATTCAGAAATGGAGGTTTCCGGAATGCGGATAATAAAGTATAAAGTCAGGGCGGGCGACTGCGTCTGCGGCCTTTCACAGCTCTTCAGGGTCGATAAAAACGACGTGTGCACATGGAACCATCTTTCAAGCGACAGGCGCCTGCGCGCCGGGGAAATCGTGACTATTTACAAACCGGCAGTGACCTCAACGCCGGTTTTGAATATTGTTCGACGCGCGAAAGAAGCCGTGCCCGCCATCAGTCAGGCCAATGAAACGGAGCAAGGGAAGCGCATCGTTTATTATAAGGTGCGCAGAGGCGACAATCTCTGGAACATTGCGCAATCATTTAAAGTCGCGGTCAGGGAACTCAGCCTGATCAACAATCTTCAACCCGACTCCGCCTTGATGCCCGGCGAGGTGCTCAGAGTGCCCATGTCGGAGGAATTGTGACAAAAAGGCAAAAAATCGCCATCGGGGCGATCCTTGCGACGCCAATAGTCCTTGGCATCGTTCTCATGTCCGCCAATAGCGAATCCTCCGCTTTAAAATTTTCTACCTTCTCCTCCCATAAGGTCGGACTTGTCCAGATAAGCGATGTCATTTATTCTTCCGAAGACTATATCAAACAATTACGCGACCTGCGCGAAGACGACGCCGTGGCCGGGGTCATTCTCCGGATAGACTCTCCCGGCGGCGCTGTCGCACCTTCTCAGGAAATATTCGAAGAAGTCATGAAATTTCGCGACGTCAACAAACCCCTCGTGGTAAGCATTGGAAATCTCGCCGCGTCGGGCGGCTATTACATCGCCTCCCCCGCTTTTAAAATCTTCGCCAATCCGGGGTCCGTAACCGGCAGCATCGGCGCGATAATGAGTTTTCCCCACTATTATAAGCTGCTCGATAAAATCGGGGTAGATGTCGAAGTGATCAAGGCGGGAGAACTCAAGGACGTTGGGAGCCCGCACCGTGAATTAACGCCCCGGGAGCGGGCATACCTCCAAGCATTGATCCATGACATCCATCTTCAATTCATCGAAGACGTAAGCCGCGCGCGGTCGATCAGGATCGACTCGTTGCTTCCCATCGCCGACGGAAGGATATTTACCGGCAGGCAGGCTGTTGGGGCCAGGCTTGTAGACACTCTGGGCAGTTACGAAGACGCCCTCGCTTATCTAAAGGGGTATTGCGGGCTTTCCGACAAAACAGCGGTCATTGAAAAGAAAAAAAACGAATCGTTTCTAAAAAAAATGCTGTTTGATGAATTATTTGATAAATTTCCGCTCCTGAAAAAAGCAGCCTCGGCTGTTGCAGCCTCGGCAGCGACATCGGCCGGACCTTATTTTCTGTTCGATAT
>JBAVGL010000501.1:0-1641 GCA_049684795.1 Chitinivibrionales bacterium
ACATAAAGTCAATCGACGATATCAAAAATATCCCTCTCAAAACGGGTATGGGAAGCGCTCCGCCTGTATTCCTCGGCGATGTGGCCACCGTCGATGTGGGGCCGGAGATGCGGCGCGGTGTGGCGGAGCTCAATGGGGATGGTGAAGTTGCCGGAGGCGTAGTGGTCATTCGGTTCGGCGAAAACGCCCTCAAAGTAATTGACGCGGTCAAAAAGAAACTGGAAATCGCCAAGCAGGGACTTCCTTCGGACGTTACAATAGTCCCGGTTTACGACCGTTCAAATCTTATTCATCGCGCCATCGATAATCTTCGTGATAAATTGTTCGAAGAAATGATAATCGTCGCTTTCGTATGCATTTTGTTTCTTCTTCATGCCAGGAGCGCTCTGGTCGCCGTGTTTACATTGCCCACGGCAATTCTTGTTTCGTTTATCGTTATGAAACTGCAAGGAATAAGCGCCAATATCATGTCGCTCTCCGGTATTGCCATCGCAATTGGGGCCATGGTGGATGCGGCCATCATCATGATTGAAAACCTGCATAAACATTTGGAGCACAACAATGGCCTTGCCCCGCCCGATAGAAAAAGCCATTGGGATGTTGTAAAGGAAGCATCGTGCGAGGTGGGACCGTCGCTTTTTTGGTCATTGCTTGTCATTACCGTTTCCTTTTTGCCGGTGTTTTCCCTGGAAGAGCAGGAAGGCCGCTTGTTTCGGCCGCTTGCGTTTACAAAAACGTATTCGATGGCCGCCGCAGCGATTCTTGCGGTCACCATTGTTCCCATACTTATGGGATTTTTCATTCGGGGTAAGATATTGCCGGAAAATAAAAATCCGATCAACAGGTTCCTTATTGCTCTTTATCATCCTATTGCAAAGTTTGTCCTAAAAAGGCCTAAAACCATAATCACAACGGTCATCGCATTGATCGCTCTTACCGTATTTCCGCTTTTGCATATTGGATCGGAATTCATGCCGTCTTTGTGGGAAGGCGATCTGCTCTATATGCCTACGACCTTGCCGGGAGTGTCGATAACCAAAACCAAGGAAATACTGCAACAGACAGACAAAATAATAAAAACGTTTCCGGAGGTGAAAAGCGTTTTCGGCAAAGCGGGCAGAGCGGAAACCGCCACTGATCCCGCGGGGTTGGACATGCTCGAAACGACCATTTTGCTCAAACCGCAAAAGGAATGGCGAAAAGGCATGACTCCAAAAAAGCTCATCGATGAACTTGACGCTGCCATCAAGTTTCCCGGGCTTACCAATGCCTGGACCATGCCGATCAAAACACGAATCGATATGCTCTCCACGGGAATAAAAACGCCCGTGGGCATTAAAATCTCCGGCGCGAACCTCGACACGCTTGAACGTATCGGCAAAGACCTGGAAGAGGTCATGCGCGGCGTTCCCGGCACGGCCTCGGTATTCGCGGAGCGGGCGGTTGGGGGCAATTACCTCGACATTGCCATCGATCGCCGGGAAGCGGCGCGTTTCGGGCTCCAGGTGGGCGATATTCAAAATGTTATTGAAACCGCTCTTGGCGGCATGAGCATCACCACGACCGTTGAAGGACTTGAGCGATATACGGTCAACCTTCGCTATAGCCGTGAATTGCGCGACAATATTGAGTCGATAAAAC
>JBAVGL010000502.1:0-2238 GCA_049684795.1 Chitinivibrionales bacterium
ATTCATTAGTCATGGCCCCTGTATTACAAGTGCAATACCTGAAAAACCATAATCCAAGAGAAACCGCTTTCATGAAGGATTATAAGAAAGACCTGAGAAAAAAAAGCGAGCGGGATTCATTGTCACAGGTTTTCATTCCCCTGAACATGATTTCAAGAAACTTGAAATACGCGACCATCGCGGCCGAGGATGACGGGTTCTATGCGCACCCGGGTTTTGACGTCGAGGCGATTCTCGGCGCCTATGAGTATAATCGTAATCATAATAAAATCGTCCGGGGAGGAAGCACCATCACCCAGCAGCTCGCAAAAAACCTCTTTTTAAGCAACGAAAAAAACTTTTTGAGGAAGTTCAAGGAGCTTGGTTATACGCTGCTTCTGGAAAAGATCCTTGACAAAGACAGAATCCTTGAACTGTACCTCAATTATGCCCAGTGGGGAGACAATATTTTTGGTTGTGAAGCCGCCTCGCTTCATTACTTTAAGAAATCAAGCGCGCGGCTGACCTTAATCGAAGCGACCCGCCTTGCCGCCGCTCTGGTGAGCCCCGAACGGCTGACACCCCTCAATGAGCATAACGGGTTTCTTCAAAAGCGATTAGTGGTCATTGCCGACAATCTCTATAAAAAACATTTCATCAATGATTCCGACTTTATTAATGCATTCGGTTTTATTCCATCCGACGACTCTTCCGCGGTTATCGTTCCCGTTAAAAAGGCCGCTCCTACTTCTTCGACAAAACGGCGCGGATTTTTTTGATAATGTCCCCGGCGACGTCCGGCGCGGCGTTCATTTCAGTGGCCGAGGTGACGCAATCTACTTCCATGTTCTTCGGACGCCATTTTTTGCTTCCTGCGGTTGTAAAAAGCACTATTTTTTTCTTTTCCCTGGCCGTGCATTTCTTCAAAAAGCCTTTTGCAACACCGCTGATGCCTCCAAAATGACACGTATTGCCGATAATGATGCCCTGGTAGTTTTCCGCGACTTCGTCCTTAAGACTGCCCAACGGAAGCACCTTTACACAAACAGAATCATTCACAAGGGCCGCAATCACCGTGCGCATGACCGAATCCTTGAATATGCCGGTTTGCGTTGCGATGAGCACCCTGGTCTTTGAGCTTTCGTTGATGCAATTCTCATTGACGGGTTGGGACGCAAAAAGCGTTCCTTCCAGCATGAACAATACAATCATGCGTTTGAACGGAATGGATCGGCGCATACAATACCCCTTGGTGAAAAGGTGAATTGGTGATTTGTAAAATATATTAGCTTTTTTCCTTAGCGAAATCAGAGTAATCTTTTTAATCCGGTTAATCCCGGTCAAATAATATTAAAAAATTCGTTGACCTCGGTATTTATTCGCGAAATCACCGGTTCGATTTCTTCCGCGGGCAGGTACGTCAATACCGCTATTGACGAATCAGGAACAGCATTAACGTCCCACAAAAAAATTTTGTTTATTTTGAGCAGAAAATCCGCGTAAAGAACTATGTTTCTGTTCCGAATAACCGCTTGATAATCCTTGCAGTTTACCGATGGGACCTGGAATACCGCCAGGATTTTGGCGGGAAGGTTCCAGCGCGTTCCGAGAAGGAAGGCTATGGCCCGGTGGTCGAGCGAGCACACGGACTTGCAAGCCTGATCAAAGCTCAGGCCCTTTTTAGAAATGCAATCGCACACCTCCATGAAAATATCCGGGAAATATTGCCTGAGGACAAGAACGCCGATGTCCCGTAGAAGCCCGGAAAGAAAGGCCGTTTCCGGCCCCGCGTCCTCGTTGCGGGCCTCCGCCTCTCCCTTTAAGGCAAGCTCCTGCGCCAGCAGGGCCCCCGCGAGGCTGCTTTTCCAGAACAGCGTGCCGTTGAATCCGCCTTGGTTGAGGCTTGAATGAAAGGCGTTCATCATTTCAAGGGCAATAACATAATTGACGACCGCATCCAGGCCCAGATGAACTATCGCGTGCGATATCGTTGAAATAACCGTCCCCCTGCTGTAATAAACGCTGTTTGCCAGCCGTAAAAGCGACGCGCAGAGAGCGGGGCTTGGAAGGATCACCTCGGCAATGTCATCCACCGAGGCGGCCTCGTCCTTGACTTTTGCCAACAATTTCATGCTCAGGTCCGGCGTTGAACTGAGATATTCGACGTTCGCGAGGGTTGACATGATTCGATTGGCCATGCTCGGGTCCATGCACGCTCCTCAATATTTGAAGAAAAGGGCCGACATAGTGTATCTTATT
>JBAVGL010000503.1:0-1938 GCA_049684795.1 Chitinivibrionales bacterium
ATGTAAGGAGCATTATGGCACGATATAAGGAATATTCATACGATCAGACGAAATTAATCCCCATTTCTTATGACCAACAGATTCTTCCCGGCACCTTTGAGCACACTCTCAGTGAAGTCATCGACTCGATGGACATGGCCATTTTTGAACGACGGTACGACAATGATGAGACCGGCGCCCCTGCG
Source organism: Chitinivibrionales bacterium (assembly GCA_049684795.1). GTDB lineage: Bacteria > Fibrobacterota > Chitinivibrionia > Chitinivibrionales > FEN-1185 > JBAVGL01. The sequence continues at coordinate 186 of JBAVGL010000503.1, forward strand.
TATGACCCGCGTATACTATTGAAGATTGTTCTGTATGCTTATTCCAAAGGTATCATTTTTTCGCGCCGGATAGCGCAGTGCTGTTGTGAAAATGTCATTTTCATGGCGCTTTCGGCTGACAGCCAGCCACATTTCACCACTATAGCCGATTTTGTTTCTACCATGCAAGAAGAGATCGTTTCCCTTTTCCGGCATGTATTGCAGATATGCATGGAACTTGAGCTCATCGATGGAAGCATGTTTGCAATAGACGGAGTGAAATTGCCGTCGAATGCGTCCAAGGAGTGGAGCGGTACCAAGGCGGATTTACAGAAGAAGCGGGAAAAACTGGAAGCTGCTTTGCGGTACATGGTTGATCAGCACCGAAAACGCGACAAAGTCGAAGAGGACAAAGATGCGGACGGGAAAAAGTTTTCTCGGCGGCTGGATCGCGCACGAAAAAAGATAGAGAAGTTGGACCGTTGGCTTTGCAAAAATAATGACAGACCGGGAAGTCGCGGGCGGATTGTGCAGAGTAACGTTACGGACAATGAGAGCGTGAAAATGAAGACGTCGCATGGAGTCCAGCAAGGGTATAACGGGGTCGCGGTTGTCGATTCAAAGCATCAAGTAGTAGTTAACGCCGAGGCATTTAGTGACGGCCAGGATTATAATCTTCTCAAGCCCGCGCTTGAAGGGACAAAAGAAACTTTTGAAGTAATCGGCGTCGGCGATGACCTTCTGCAGGGAGCGGTTGTAACTGCGGACACCGGATTTCATACGACGGAAAATTTGGCATATCTTGAAGGCGAGAAGATTGACGGATATATTCCTGATTGCAATTTCAGAAAGCGTGATCCGAGATTTGCTTCAGCGGCGCGCCATAAGGAAAAACCAGATCTTTCATCATGGGGAAAAAAGCGCTATGAACGTGCTGATTTTATTTATGTAAAACGCGGCGACTATTTTGTATGCCCCGCCGGTAATCACTTGGACCATCAAACATCCGATTTGGTATATGGAACGGTTACGTATCATAAATATGCTTGTAAAGTGCGGTTGTGCAACGCGTGCGCGATGCGTTCGCGCTGTTTAACCCAGAAACATCACAAAGCTCGCAGCGTTTTTCTGCGATCTGACGGAGGCGGAAAATATTGTGACCGGATGGCCGCAAAAATAGACACTCTACGGGGCCGAACGATCTACAGTAAACGGATGTCAATCGTTGAGCCGGTTTTCGGCAATTTACGTTGGGCGAAAGGCCTTTCACGTTTTACTCTGCGAGGTAAAAGAAAAGTGAATGTACAATGGCTTTTATATTGTATGGTGCATAACATTGAAAAGATATGCAACTTTGGCCAACCGGCATTTGCGTAAAAGAAAAATGAGGGGCATAGAGCAAGAAATCAACAAAAGGAGCATGATAAAACGTTCGGGAATGCGCATTTTGAATATTTCTTTGTAAATTATTTCGGCAGTATGTTTATTTTAATGATAAGGTCAGAGAAACTTGTTAAATAGGTTTTTCTACAGTCACAACAGCCGCGTTACGCTTGCCTCTCGGCACATGCCCAGCATTTGAAGTCAATGTGTCATGTCCCAAGCTCCGTCACATTGACTAACGCTGGTCACGCCGTAACACGGCAAACGTTGTTGCGGCCTTCTGCCGCATGTCAATATATAGAATGAGCGCAGGGATGCGCTCAAACGATCCGGTGTTCCGTCACCGCGTGCTCACGGGAACATGCGTACTGTGATCCTGTTGCAGTAGGTA
>JBAVGL010000504.1:0-6206 GCA_049684795.1 Chitinivibrionales bacterium
CCCTTCTCCTTACCAAGGAGAAGGGACGGGGATGAGGTAAAAAAGTGCCATAAAACCCGTCAGTTCCTATATAATCTTTCCCTTTCTCATCCATTCATTTCCGTCAAGCCACACGTCCGGTTCTTTAATAATTCCGTCAAGATGCAGGGGTACTTTAACGCGGCCGCCCATTGAGGCGTTGTCGCCAATGGCAAAATGGATTGTCCCGCGAACTTTCTCGTCTTCCAGCGTGTTCCCGGAAATCCGTGCGCAATCGAGGGTCCCTACGCCGAATTCGGCGATGTTCCTGGCGGCGGCGCCGTATTTGTCGAACAGCTCCTCTATTTCCTTCCCGAATTGCGCCGATTGCACCTCGGCAACCTTCCCTTTTCGCACCTTGAAAACGATCGGGGCCTTGCAAAGGCCGCCCACGCCGAATGATCCGTCGATGACGATGTCGCCCTGCGCCGTGCCTTCCAGGGGCGCCATGTATGCCTCGCCCGCAGGCAAATTCCCGAAAGCGCCCTTGAACATGAGGCGACCGTCGTCGGCTTTTACGCTCCGGCCGCCGGTTTCGAAGGAGATGTCAGTCCCCGCATCGGTGCTTACCCGTATCGCTTTGGCCGAGGAAAGCCTGCCGGCGATTCTTCTTGTGTAAAGGCCAAGCTTTTCCCAGTCGGTCTTCATGGTCCTTAAAAACACCTCTGTCGTGATGCCCGGCAAGGTGGCGATCCTCGCCCCTTTTTCGCTCGCCTCGCGCCGCGCCTGCGTATGCGAGAGCGATTTCGACGTGGGCATGACGGCAACGTCGAACATGCCGAACATTTCCCCGATGCGCGCAGGCGGTTCGTTGCCGTTTTGTTTTCGGGGAGTAATCTGCACCATGACCGCCTCGCGGCACAGCCGCGCCCCTACCTCCCAGAAGGCGAGGCCTATTTCGTAGCAGGGCGGATCGCACACGACCAGCAACAGCTCCTGCCGGCCGAGGTTAAGACACTCTTTAAGCGCAATTTCCGCGCATTGTTGTATATCCGTTTGTCGAATAGCCATGTTGTATCCTTTTTAACCCACAAGGTGGATAAGTTTCTGTACGCAGGAATTATATACGCTGGACGCGTATATAATTCAGCTACAGAGACTAAAAAGGTTCGTCGATGGATTTCATTTTTTCAAGGACTTCCGTTTTCCATTCTGTAAATGTTCCTGCGCGGATATGCGCCCTGGCCTGCCTGACCATGTCCATATAAAAATGGATATTGTGCAGGGTCAAAAGCCGGATACCCAGGATTTCGCCGGCCATGAACAAATGCCGCAGGTATGCCCTGGAAAATGTGCGGCAAGCGTAACATGCGCAGGCGCCATCGATGCCGCGCTTAAAATCATCGGCATGGCAAGCGTTGCGGATATTGATTTTACCGTTCCATGAAAAGATCGTGCCGTTCCTCGCGTTACGCGTCGGAAGCACGCAATCGAACATGTCGACGCCGCGCTGGATGCACTCCAGAATATTATCGGGCATGCCGACGCCCATGAGATACCGCGGTTTGTTTTCCGGGAGGACGCCGCACGCGTATTGGGTTATTTCGTAAAGTTCCGCCGTGCTTTCGCCAACGGCCAGCCCCCCGATGGCATAGCCGGGAAGGTCCATTGACACAAGCTCGCTGGCGCAGCGCTGCCGCAGGGGCTTGTACGTGCTGCCCTGGACGATGCCGAACAACGCCTGCGGCGATCCGTGGCGGAAAGGCGTCTTCTCATGGGCGGCAACGCAACGGGCCGCCCAGCGGATGGTGCGGTCAACGGCCCGTTCGATATCGACGGCGTCCGCCTTCGCCGGCGGGCATTCATCGAACATCATGATGATATCGGCGCCGAGATTGCGTTCGATTTCGATCACGCGTTCCGGCGAAAAAAAGTGTCTTGAACCGTCGATGTGCGATTGAAACCATGCGCCCTCTTCGGTCACTTTCGAAATGTCGCGAAGGCTGAAAACCTGGAACCCGCCGCTGTCGGTGAGCAATGATTTGTCCCAGCTTTCAAACCGGTGCAGTCCTCCCGCCCTGGCCACCAGCTCATCGCCGGGCCTTAAATGGAGGTGATAGGTATTTGCAAGAATGACCGGGCAGCCGCACGCCATCAGCTCCTGCGGAGACAATGATTTGACCGTGGCCTGCGTCCCGACGGGCATGAATATTGGCGTCTCTATGGCGCCGTGCGGCGTGTAAAGCAGTCCCGCGCGGGCCTTTGATTTTTCATCGACCGAAATAATTTCGAAGCGAAAATCTTTGTCCATGTGCAGATTGCATCTGTTCCGGTTAATGGAATTTGGGCTTGAATTAGATCACAAAGATGACGTATCTTATAGTAAAATACAATTTTGACGGCGCTTTTCCCGTAAATACAACATATGAAACTGCTCGATTCCATAAATTCTTCCGATGACCTGAAAAAGCTGCCCATTTCCCAGCTTAAGCAAGTTGCCGCCGAAATCCGCGAAACCATGCTGGACGCGGTCAGCCAGCATGGCGGACACCTTGCGGCAAGCCTGGGGGTCGTGGAATTGACCATTGCGCTGCATTACAGCTACGACACGCCCGTTGACAAGCTCGTATGGGACGTCGGCCACCAATCATATGCCCATAAAATCATTACCGGGCGGCGCGATACCTTCAAGGCGATGCGGCAGTTCGGCGGGCCAAGCGGTTTTCCCCGCACCGGCGAAAGTCCCTATGATTCCGTGTCGGTCGGTCACGCCTCCACCTCCATTTCCACGGGGCTTGGCCTGGCCATCGGCCGCGACCTCAAACGGGAAAAGCACTCCGTTGTGTCGATCATCGGCGACGGTTCGCTTTCGGGCGGCCTGGCCTTCGAAGGGCTCAACAACCTCGGATCCCTTTCGACAAACATGACGGTGGTTTTAAACGACAACAAAATGTCGATTTCAAAAAACGTGGGCGCGCTGTCGCGGTACCTGCTTAGGGTGATCACCGACCGGCGGTTCAATAAAATTAAAAGCGAAATATGGGAACTCACCGGAATGCTGCCCAGTATGGGAAAACGCATCCGTTCCATAGTCCACAATATCGACGAAGCCTTAAAACACTTCGTCATACCGGGGAAGCTGTTCGAAGACCTGGGCCTGCGGTATTTCGGGCCCGTTGACGGGCACAACATCGCGGAGTTGATCGAGGTTTTCAGGTTTGTGAAGAGTTCCACGTCGGGGCCGGTCCTCGTCCACGTTATTACCACCAAGGGAAAGGGGTACAGCTTCGCTGAAAGCAACGCCACGAAATACCACGGCATCGGCAGCTTTTCGCTCAGCACCGGCGACGTTCTGCCGTCGGCAACAAAGCCCATGGTTTCGTATAGTGAAGTTTTCGGGAAAGCGCTCGTCGAACTCGCGCAAAAAAATGACGCCATTGTGGCGATAACCGCCGCGATGCCCGACGGCACGGGGCTTTCCTGTTTTGCCAAGGAATTCCCCACCCGGTTTTTCGACGTGGGTATCGCCGAATCCCATGCGGTGTCTTTTGCCTCGGGTCTTGCGCTCAAAGGGCTTAAACCCGTCGTGGCCATCTATTCCTCTTTTTTGCAAAGGGCCTTCGACCAGATCGTCCACGACGTTGCGCTTGACAAACTGAATGTCATTTTTTGCGTGGACCGGGCCGGGATCGTGGGCGAAGACGGGCCCACGCACCACGGCGCTCTCGATTGTTCGTTCCTGCGCACGGTCCCTCACGCGCTCATCATGGCGCCCCGCAATGCAAACGAACTGCGCGACATGATGTACACCGCCACCGTCTACAGCGGCGGTCCCGTATTCATCCGCTATCCCCGCGGGAGCGGCCCCGACGCTGTTCCTCGTGACGGTTTCTCCGAGTTGCCCCTGTATCGACCGGAGACCGTCAGGGAGGGGACGACATGCGCCGTGGTGAGCGCCGGAGACGCATTTGTCAATTCTGAGGCAGCCTGCGACGTCCTTGAACGGGAAGGCATAAAGGTAACGCTGGTCAACGCGCGCTTCATTAAGCCGCTCGACGAGCGTTTTTACGAAGACCTGTTCGCCCGGCATGGCGCCGTGGTAACGGTTGAAAGCAATTCTTTGGTCGGCGGCTTCGGCTCCGCGGTCCTGGAACTTACCTCCTCCCTGAAAAACACTTCCGTAAAAATCCTGCGGCTCGGGTATCCCGATGTTTTCATACCGCACGGCGGCAACAAAGAACTTGTCAAGGGACTTGGCCTTGACGCGGACGGCATAGCCGGAAGCATCAGAAAATTTCTTAAATCGTAACCATGGCCTCGGCAACCGAAAAATCATTCACCCGTGTCACCCTTGCCCTGGATATTATTGGCGCTATCGGGCGAGGTCGTTTTAAAGGCTTTCATGAACTTGCAATCATCAAGCACCGGATAGGTCTCTATGATACCGTCACCGTGGAAGATTCAAGGAGCACGCGGATACGCTGCTCGCACCCGGCGGTCCCTCTTGATAATACGAATATTTGCTGGAAGGCGCTCGATGCCGTTAAAAATTCCTGTCATATCGACAGGAACGCCGTTATTACCATTGAAAAAAATATTCCCGTTTTCGGGGGCCTGGCCGGCGGAAGCGCTAATGGAGCGTCTACGCTGAAATTGCTCAATACCTTGTGGGACCTGAAACTCGGGGCCAAAGAGCTGATTGCCCTGGGCCGAAGCGTGGGCATGGACGTGCCGTATTATTTTATGGGAAATACCGCATTTGACTCCGAAGCCGCGGGTATTTTGGAACCCCTTTCTACGTCCCTGTGTTTCGACTTCATCCTGGTCATCCCGGATTTCGGCGTTTCAACCAGGGAAGCTTACGGCGACATCGATTATCGTCTCATTGCAAAAAACACGGAAGAAACCAGTTTCATGAAGAAGGCGCTGGAAAAAAATGACCATGACGGCGTGATCAACAACCTTCATAATGACTTTGAATTGAGCGTATTTAAACGATATCCCGAGCTTGATCGCATCAAAAAAAAGCTGCTGCTCCTTGGCTGCGCGAACGCGGTCATGAGCGGGTCGGGTTCCACCGTTATCGGTATTCTTGGGAAGTCAGCCGATGGAGAGAAAATCGGTAAGGAAATCGGACATAAATCTTTAATCGTATCCAGTAAAAAATAAACAAACAAGCGGTATGTCCGTGCCGTAAAATTCTGTGGCTTAAAGAGGAGGCCTATGGAAAAGAAGAATTCTAATCAAAGAACCGACGCATTCAAGTGGCATTCTAAACAGGAACTCTATACGTATTTTAATGACACCTATGGACTCCAGCAACGCCATGTGGACAAAGAAATCGTCCGTGTCCAGGCGGATTTTAAACTCAGGAAAAACCAGACGATCAATACCGCCGAACTATGGCAGAAAGTCGGTTTGAACCTTGAAAAGAAATTCGGGGGAGGTTAAAAACCTATTGAATTAGTTGACCTCTTTTTGCCCCATTAGCGACTATAGTTTAGGAAGCAAATTCCAAAAAAACACAAACGCGCCCACATTTGCATTGCCAAAAACATAATCAGTGGTCTATAATATAAGGGAGGAATTGTTCCCCACTTTTTCAAAGGACGCTTTTTATGAACCAGTTTAAGAAACCGGCATTTTTATTTCTTTTTTCATGTGTTTTCGGGACCACCTTCGCCGCGACACTATTTCAAGATAATTTTCAGGATTCCACAACAACCAAGGCAAATTGGATTTTTCCACCCGCCATCCAGCGTCAGTTCACGAACGGGGCTTTAAGCGTGCAAAACACCGATACCACCTATATGTGGTATGCCACGCATAATTTTTCCGCGCATGCCCCAACATTTACATTGTCGGCCATGATCACGATTTCTTCTTCAAATATAAATGGCGCGGGGCTGGGATTCTGCATGACCGGCAGTGACGGGATAACGCTTTGGTTGGGACCGGCGCAAAATATGTATGCTTATAAAAATAATGTTTTGCTGTTTAATGCGTCCAATTCTTTCATAAATACGACCACTAATACCGTTGCCATAAGCAAAAAAGACTCCGTTTTTAATGTTTTCTGCAATGGGTACTATATTACTACCTTTGTGTGCTCGGATTCTAAATATATTGGTGGCGGGGATATCGCTCTTGCCGTTCCGGCGAGCACGAGTTTTCAGGTTGCCAACCTTATCATGACCGACCAGTTCCAATCGGGCGCGCCCATAACTTTCTACAACGACAATTTTGCC
>JBAVGL010000505.1:0-2767 GCA_049684795.1 Chitinivibrionales bacterium
TGTTAGGGGAGACGGTCCGAACGATCTGCCTAGAAGATCAATAGATTGCGAATAGCCGTTGGTAAAGCTTAAAAGTTGGAATTTCATGCGCCAACGGTCGGCAGGAAGCATTTGCGTATTAAATGAAGATGAAGAGCGAATCGATGACGGTGAATTTAGAGGAGACATCGTTCCATTCCTGTCATCGTACAGAAGGTTCGTGTTGAGGCTGTCGAGGATAAGCACGCCCTGTAGCGAGGAAACGAGCGCGGGCTTATCCCAGGTCCAGACGATGGTTCCCTGCTGATTGAACTCAATAAGTTCGTGAACTTTTCCCGCGGTGTCATGCCCGGCGCCGTGGTTCTGCCAGTTTGCCACCACGATATCGCCGTTCGAAAGCCACTGCCACATCGCATAGAAAAACGGGCTTACGCCGGCTGGCTGCGGCGCCGCTCCGATGGTGCGGATGAAGTTGCCTGCGGTGTCCATTTCCGCCATAAACGCGCCGTACCCTCCCGAAAAAAAGATATGCCCATTGTCAAGACGCTCCGCCTTCCACATATGTTTGTTGGCGGGATACGATGCATCCTTGACATACTTTTGCCAAACAAAAGTGCCGTTGGTATCCGCTTCCTTGATGGTATCGTTGCAGCAAAGGATAAACGTACCGGTGCCAGTCTGGCGCGCGAGTCGCACATAAGTTCCCGGAAAAACCTTCTTTTTGATCTGCACATTGTTCGAATCGAGAACGATCATGACGACCCCCTTGGACCCGGCAAGGTCCACCCCGAAGAGAATGGTCTGACCGTTCGGAAGACGCCTGACCGAACTCACGCTGTCATACGCGGTTACCTGGCGCACGATGGCGCCGCTGGTAATGTTGTATTCCGTATAACCAAGGCTGTTTCCGATAAGGATCCGGTTATTGCCGATCAACTGCATGTCTCGTGAAGGATAGACGTTGCTTACTGAAACTATCCAGTTTTTGGTTGAATCGTTTTCATTGACATACAGCAGGTTCTTCAGTCCTTCGTCAATGGCGATGAACGAATGTTTTATGGCGAACGAACCGTGACTGCTAAAAAGGATTGTCAATGCGGCAATAGCCGCTTTTTGTAAAATATAGCGCATTACTTACCTTTCGCATAAAGGTCCATTATCTTTGTTAATATAAAGAATGTGGAACAAATGTTCAACGAAAAAACGCGAATCGCCGCTATTTTGTTTCCGGAAAATCTTTGAATAGTTATTTTCAAAACTTCTCTTACAAGGCTTTTCCCCGGCTTTTTTAAAAAATTATGTACGCGGAAGGCGTATATAATTATTTTAAATGTTTTAACCTCAAGGAGCGATAATGGCCGTTTCATCATCACCAATCAATGCCGTCAATGTTCCCATGGATAACGGGACCCGCAATTACCGCGGCGCTTTCATCGTCATTACAACGCTTTTTTTCATGTGGGGCTTCATCACCGTTCTCAACGATATTTTAATACCCTTTCTCAAGAAAATCTTCGAGCTCGACCGTTTTCAGTCCATGTTCGTGCAGTTTACGTTCTTCGGGGCATATTTCATCGGCTCGGTCGTGTATTTCATCATTTCGGTAGTCTGGGGCGATCCCATGAGTAAAATGGGCTATAAAAACGGCCTTCTCCTCGGACTGATAATTTCGGCCATCGCCTGCGCGGGGTTCTATCCGGCCGCAGCGATCAAGGAATACGGTTTTTTTCTTGCCATGTTGTTCGTGCTGGGAATAGGTTTTACCCTTTTGCAGATAGCCGCGAACCCTTACGTGGCCTTGCTTGGCAAACCGGAAACGGCGTCGAGCCGGCTGAACCTTTCCCAGGCCTTCAATTCGTTCGGCACCACCATCGCGCCGATCATCGGCGGGTTTCTGGTGTTCCATTTCTTCGCGAAGATCGGCGCCCCGCTCCTCAACGCGGCAGGCAAGCCGGTCCTCACCGATACGGGCCTTCCCATGACCGCGCTCGGCGTACAGCTCCCCTATCTTGTTTTTGCCGGCGTTTTTCTGCTTCTGGCCCTGCTTATCAAGATGACGCACCTGCCAACGTTCGTCAGCCACGAACAGATTGAAAAAGGGATCGGCGCGCTACGTTACCCTCACCTCGTGCTCGGTATGATCGCCATTTTCGTGTACGTGGGCGCCGAGGTGAGCATCGGCAGCCTGTTCATTAATTACGCAAAGGAAATAGTCAGCCTGCCCGAAATCAAGGCAAAATCGTTTCTCGCGTTTTACTGGGGCGGGGCCATGATCGGACGTTTTCTGGGGGCAATTTCGCTAGGCGAAAACAAGAGCCAGTCGTCGATGTACCTGAAAATGCTGGTGACGGCCATTGCCGCGTATCTGCTGATTTACGGCATCGTGTATTTCGAAAGCGTCAAGTCGGGCGTCCCCTTTGGATTCGGCAACGTCGTGCCGTTCATCCCGCTTATGGCCGTCCAGTTCATCGGCTTTGTCATCGGAAGGTCCCGCGCCGGAAAAACGCTCCTTGTTTTTTCGATCATCGTAACGCTGCTTCTGGCATGCACCATGCTGTCCAGCGGCAAGGTGGCGCTCTGGATGGTCATCGGCGTGGGGCTGTTCAATTCAATCATGTGGTCGAACATCTTCACCCTCGCCATCGAGGACTTGGGCCAGCACACCTCGCAGGGATCGTCGCTCCTGGTGATGATGATCCTCGGCGGCGCGCTCGTGCCTCTTGCACAGGGAAAAATCGCCGACGTCATGCATGGATACCATTGGTCGTTCTTTTTGCCCATGATATGT
>JBAVGL010000506.1:0-5539 GCA_049684795.1 Chitinivibrionales bacterium
ATATCGTCGATTGACTTTATGTAGCCCAGCCCGCGAATCATGAATTCCGCTTCGGCCATTTCCATGACTTCGCCGCCAACGTCGCTATTGCTGTTTTTGATGGCCATATCGACCATGCTGAGGGGAATTCCATAGGATTGCAGCTTTACGGGATCAACGGTTACCTGATACTGTTTTACATAGCCGCCGATGCTCGCGACTTCGCTGACGCCCTCTACGCCGGTCAATTGATATTTAAGATACCAATCCTGAAGAGAGCGCAACTCGGCAAGCGACCGGGTCGGTGAGGTAAGCGCATATTCAAATACCCAGCCGACTCCCGTAGCATCCGGCCCAAGCGTTGGAATTATCCCCGGTGGCAGCTTTTTCTGGGCATAATTAAGCAGCTCAAGAACCCGGCTTCGCGCCCAGTAAATGTCCGTGCCGTCTTTGAAAATGATGTAGACCAGCGAGTATCCGAAGAAAGAATACCCCCGCACGACTTTAGCGCCCGGCACCGCAACAAGCGATGTGGTGAGCGGATACGTCACCTGGTCTTCCACGATCCGCGGGAATTGCCCTTTTGCCTCAGTGTAAACTATAACTTGAACGTCGGACAGATCGGGTATTGCATCAACGGGCGTTGTTATGAGCGCATGAACGCCAAGTCCGATGGCAAGAACGGTCGCGAAAATGACAATGATTTTATTTTTTATCGACCATTCAATAATTTTTTGAAGCATTTCAGTCTCCGATGACTATACCGGTTATGTTTATTAACATATGATTTGTTCGTTTCGACTTCGCTCAACGAACGGTCTTCTATTCTCGTGCCCTGAGCAGTGTCGAAGGGCTCCGGCATTCATTTTATAGTGCTCATTTTCATGATCGCGGCTTTCAAATTGCTTTCCGAGCCAATGAGGAACTGCGACGATACGACAATCTCCTCGCCTTCGCTAACTCCGGATACGACCTCCGTATATCCCTGTGCAGTCTGACCGATTTTTATTTCGCGCGGCTCAAAATAGCCTCCGCCCTTTGCAATGACCACCAGCGTCCGAAGGCCGGAGTGAATGATCGCCTGATCGGGGACCGTTATTGCCTTTTTGTTTAGTATCGAGTGAATGGTTACGCTCGCATTCATGCCGGGCTTGATTTTAAGGGTCGGCGTGTTCGGGGTTTCCAGGCGAACTTTGAGCGTTCGGGATTCCATGTTTAATTCCGGCGCGATATAGGTGACAGTTCCCGCAAAATGCTCGCCCGGGTAATAGTCGAGATCGATGGTACCCTTTTGCCCGATATTTACAAGGGGCACGTCCTGTTGATAAATCGCGGCCTCGGCCCACACATGCGAATAATCGATTAATTTATAGAGCTGCATTCCCGGTTCAATGGTCTGCCCCTCCACTACCATTTTTTCGGCCACAAGCCCCTCGGCCGGAGAAACAATGGTCAAGGCCCTTTCAGGCGTTCCGCGTTTTTCAAGGTCCGCGATCTGCGCCTCGGTAATGTCCCAATTCATAAGCCGTTTCCGCGCGCTTTGCAATAATTGTCCCGAGTCTTTTGAATCGGTATTTTTGAATACCTGGAGATATTCGGCCTGAGCGCTCACAAGATCCGGGCTGTACACGCTGTAGAGCGGCTGACCGAGCTTTACCCGCTGCCCGGTGTAATTGACAAACAGCTTTTCAACATATCCCATTACCTTGGTGGTTACTATCGAAACCCGCCGCTCATCGGGCATGATCGTCGCGGTGGCCCTAACATCCCGGGTAAGCGTCCGCACCACCGCTTTTTCGGTCCGAACACCGATGCTTTGAATCATGGCGGGGTCTATTTTGACGCTGTTTTCGTTTTCAACGCTGCTTCCTTGCACAGGTACTAATGCCATGCCGCAAATAGGGCATTTCCCCGGCTGATGGGAAAGGTACGTCGGGTGCATGGGGCATGTATAAAGCATTTCTTTTTTAGATTCCGTTTGGGCAGCGGGTTTTTTAGAGCATCCTACGACCGCACATGCCGCTACCCCGACACAAAGAACAAAAACAACTATGGCCAATGGCCGTATCGGTATCTTTCGCATTATTTATTTTCCCTTTCAATTTCTTTATCAATTTCATCGGTGCTGAGCCCAACCGCGCGTTCAAGCCGGCTTTGACTGTCAAGAAGCGTCATTACGGCCATGTGATAATCCAGCTTTGCCATGACAAGCATCCTTTGAATGTCGATGAGCATGAGGAACTCCTGTTTTCCCGTTCTGTACGCGGACAACGCGCTTTCGAGCGTTTGTTCTGCTTGCGGAATGACGGACTCGCGGCTGAGCTTCAGCCTTTCCTTGGCGCTTTCAACCTTGAGTAAAGCGTCATTTACTTCGCTGGATATCATATTGATCATATTTTCCCGATCACTTTCCGCCGTCCTGATATTTGCGTCCGCGCGCTTGGTTTCCGAAGAAATCCTGCCATGCGACCAGGGTGCAATAGGGACCGTGGCCCCGAGCATGAGGCTCCAATCGTCGCCGCCCTGCATCATTTGTTTGTACATTCCCCGAACCATGAAATCTGGCAAGTATCCCTTTTTAGCGGCAATGCGCTCGGCCTCCTGCATTTCAATGCCGGTTTCCATGGATTTAAGTTCCGGCCGGTTCTTTCTGGCCAGCGCCATCAACTTGTCCAATTCAAAGGTTGGCAAAACCGGATTGACTTCCGGTATGAAGCCGATTTCCGAGCTTACCGGCCTGTTGCAGACCGCATTGAGCATTCCTTCCATGGATTTACGCTCTTGAACCAATACGATACTGTCATTGCCGAGTGTTGACAGTTCAGTCTGGGCCCGAAGGATATCGGATTGCTTTCCCATGTCGACTTCATACTGCTTTCGCGCGATATCCACGAACCCCCGTACAAGCATCCGTGTTTCATGATTGATTTCAATTTGCCGGTTTTTCAGATACAAATCAAAATAGAGCGACTTTACATTGCGAACAATATCCTGCTCGGTTGTTTTCCGGTCGGCTTTGAGCATGTCGGTTTGCTTGTTTTCCGCGTTGGCCATGGCACCGAGCTTGCCGGGAAACGGCAGCATTTGCTGGATGGAATAGTCGTATTCCATTTGGTTTTTGAATGGGTCGGGGAAAGATGCAACCGGCGCCTGATAAAATTCCACGGCAACTTGAGGCGGATCGAGGCTTTTTTGGGCTTTAGCTGAAGCCGCGGACGCCTGTACTTTCGCGTCTGCGGCCTTGAGCGTGGGGTTGTTTTGCGCGGCGTTGATCAGCGTTTGAAGCTTGGAATAAAACGCCTGATTGTCAGCGGGCGGCGAATATTCCCTTTGTTGGGCAAATGCGAGGTTTAAAAAGCACAAAGAGAACAAAACAATGAGCAATCGATGAAACATACAATAGCCTTTCTCCCGATTTTTACAAGGCATGCCACAAAGGATCACATTTTCATTTTTTCGCTCTGGTTTTCCGAAGTGTTTCCGATTATTTCAACGCCTTGACCCATGCTTTCAAGTTTTTTGATATATTTTTCAGGGTCTTTTTTGACCTCATTTATACATCCCGCGCAGCAAACGTAAATCCGTTTTCCCCGGTAATCCACATATAAATTTTTATCAATCGGACCGCCTTGAACGGGACAGGTAGTTTGCGGGGCAAGTACTTTCATTGGAGACGCTTTCTGCCTGGAAATTGTTTCAACGGATTGACCCATTGCTTCAAGCTTCTTGATATACCTTTCAGGGTCTTTTTTGAGCGTATTAATGCAATCCGAACAACAAACATATATCCTTTTGCCCTTGTAGTCGACGAATAATTTTTTGTCAATCGCTCCGCCAAGCACCGGACAGGTTGTTTGCGGCGCGAGGGTTTTTTCGGCCGGTTGTTTCATTTCCTTTTTGTCCATATTTTGCCCGGCAGGGATAGTATCCATTTTCATGACTGGGTCCGTTTGCATGTCCATTTTGCGATTTGATTGCGCAGAAGAAGCTCCAGCCAGAAATAGTGCCGTGAAAATTGCCATAATTTTCAGTGAATTCATAAAAATCAGCCTTTCTTAAATAAAAGCATGAATAAGAATTAAGTCGAGTATACAATAAATTAACAAAATGCCAAAATTAAATATAGATATTAATGCAGCAAAAAATAAGCCAAATGGTTTAATGAAGAGGTCTAAATTCGCAGGGGAATGGAATGAGAATTAGAACGACAGGGAGAAAGATTATGGAACAAATAACCAGGAGGGGAATTATTGTTGCACTCAAGGCTAATGAGAATGGGATTGCTTTTAAGTTGTTTTTGCACATCGGTGTTCGAAGGCGAACTCAAATTTGCCGATTTTTCCTGATAGGGAACCGAGGAGCACTTGCACATCGTGCGCTTCGATTCCGAAGATTTTCCCTTGGAATGAGCCGAATGACCGCATTTGCAGACGCCTGCCTTACAGCAACAACATGTATGGCATTTTTCTAATGTCTTAAAATCCGATGAAAAGGCAAAACACGAGCTTTCCACAAAATAGGATTGCAACACGACAACCAACACACTTACTAAAAGCTTTCTTATCATGTATAAAGATTCCTCGCCATACATTACGTATTCGTATTTCAAAGGCGGTTTATTGCAAATAAATAATGAAAACACTACATGATGTATATTAGTTCGTCTTACTAATTATACTTTATTACCTTCAATTGCATAACGAAAAAAAGAGGGAATTCATGGAAAAAAAAGTCGCGGTTGTGACCGGGGCGAGCTCCGGCATCGGGGCCGAGCTTTGCAAAAGGCTTGGAGCGGAAGGCTGGTGCGTGGTCCTTGCGGCGCGCCGCAGGCGTGAACTTGACGAAACTGCGGCGCAATCCGGAGAAAACACTCTTATTGTCGTGACGGATGTTACTAAGCGCGGGGAGGTGGATCGTTTAAAAAACGAGGCGCTGCAAAGGTTCGGAAGGATCGATGTGTGGGTAAATAACGCCGGCAGAGGCATCGGCAGGAAAGTCATGGACCTGAGCGAGGCCGATTTTGATGAAATAATGAGCGTCAACGTCAAGTCAGCCCTGTTTGGAATATGGGCTGTGGTCCCTTATTTTCAACAGCAGGGGAAAGGCCACATCATCAATATTTCTTCTTTTTTAGGTCGGGTCCCTTTTGCCAGCTTCCGGTCGGCCTATAACGCGGCCAAAAGCGCGCTCAACTCCTTGACGGCCAACCTTCGACTTGACCTTAGGCGAACGCACCCGGACATTAAAGTGTCGCTCGTCATGCCGGGCATAGTATCGACCGATTTCGCGAAAAACGCGCTCCACGGCACGCCTCCCATGCCTCAAGGCGCATCGGGACGTTCAAGCATCCAAACCCCGCAGGAAGTCGCGGAAATACTGGTAGACCTTATCAAGAACCCAAAGCCGGAAATTTACACTAGTCCCTCATCGGCCGAAACCGCGAAAGCATATTACGCCGATGTCGCGGCCTTTGAGGACAAAATGTTCGGTGCATGAGCGTATGTTCTCCTTGACAGAAAATAATGAGAGTCCCGGTTCCATGAAAAACAAGTCTATATTC
>JBAVGL010000507.1:0-1587 GCA_049684795.1 Chitinivibrionales bacterium
GGTGACGAAACCATAAGAAAACAGCGACCCGAAAAGCATGGACATCACGCGTGAAATCGTCCCGTACTCTCCCATGGAGAACGCTACGATGTTCGCCGTGCAGCCATGCACGAATTGCAGCAGGCGCACCACGTCTTCCTGGTTTTTCGCCAGCACGGCGATTTTTATTATATGACCTCCGAGTGTTAACGCCTTTTCGACAATCCCCTGCAAGGCGTTATTATCGGGCGTCCCCTGAAAATCATGCTCCGAGACAATGATCGTCCTTCCCGCGGCCATTCTAATGACCTCGGCGGTGATCGAATTGTCCAGCTCGATATCAATGGCATCGACCAACGGGATTATGCTTTTAAAAAATTCAAGGCGTTTGTCCGAATTCCCCGTGTTTTCACGGATAGTGCCGATGAGCGGGAGTGAACATGCCTTCTTGATTTCCGCGATGAAAGCGCACGTCGATTGAATATCCTGGGTAAAGCTGTCAGCCCGGATTTCCAAAATATCGGTCCCTATCTCTTGCAATTGGACGATGTCCTCAGCCCACAGCGGACGGTCGATGATCGCGACCGTTCGCGGCACCGATCCAAGCTCGCATGTACCAATGGAACATTTAGGCATACGTTTCCTTTATAAGAAATCAAATTTTCTCATGCAAAAAAGAAATTGAATTATGCTCTAGTTCCCTGCTGACCCAATGATAGCATTTCCTCAGCTCTCTTGTCAAGATATCGCACCAGTCCATCGGGTATCCGGCCAAGCATGCCGGAGGCTTCCCACACTTCCGGACTTTCCATGCATAAATACAGAGTTGTTCGCGGCGCATCTTTGTTGATTTCTTCCTGCAACGTGCGATAGAACATAACGCGGACCGGCCGGAAATAGCGGTATTTCCCGTCTTCTCCAAGGACCAGGTCGTTTGATGCAAAAAGCGGCAGATGGCTGTTTGTTTGCTTGAGATATTTCTTGAGCGCCGGACTTGTCCTGAATCCGCCCATGCTCCACCAGGCAATTTTTCGGGGATCCTTAACATGAGAAAAAATGAGCCTGACAACTTCACAATAATCGATCTTCCATCGAGGGTACAGAAATATCGGATCAAAATGCATTGCCACCCAAAACCCCATCGCCTCGCATTGTTGTATCGCGCAAAGCCGCTGTTCTAAAGAGGCTGTATCTTTTTCGTGCAGGCTGATCATTGCAGGCGTATTCATGGAAAAACCGATGACGACTTTCTCGGGTCTCTTGATTTTTGCAAGATTCTGGATTGAAACGCTTTTTGTTTTAAATTCAACCACCACATTCGGATAGGGTTCAAGAAGTTCCGCGATCTTTCGACAGAGCCCCAGATTGTTTTCCTGATACAGGCTGTCGGCAAATTCTCCTGTTCCCAGCCGCATTATTCCGCGCCATTTCAATAATTTTTCCTCTGTTTCTTTCCGTAAATCTTCAAAATTCTCATAAAGCACCTGGCAACGATGGTCGAAATACGATTGCAAAATGCAGTAATCGCACTGCATGCCGCATCCCGTTAATGGCGTAAGAATCTGATAGCCGCAGCAGAAATAGCCTTTTGTCGTGCCGGGGCAGGGC
>JBAVGL010000508.1:0-29212 GCA_049684795.1 Chitinivibrionales bacterium
ATATATAATCGGTTCCGCGTAGCGCACTACAACCTATTGTATATTTCGAACACTGTTTTTTAAAGGATTTTTAGAAGGAAAGCGGTTTTTTCCCTAAAATTGACATGTAAGAATATAAAATCATGCGCTGAACCCAACCTGCTTAAGAGCCTACCTGCCGCCTGCCTACCGGAGCGATAGCGCAGGCAGGAAGCGGCAGGTAAGGTTCTGTACGGGTAATTATCCACGCTTAAGGCGTATAACCTTTCAAACGACAGAAAATTGTCATTTGAAAGCCAAGAGAGACTAAAATGCGCTCGTGCGTGTCCAGGCCGAGTCTCCATTGACAATAGAAAGCCTCAGGAGGCATTGCTGTTTTTTGGAAACCGGCCCTATATGCCCAACCGACTCGACCCGGAGGAATACCGTGTCGCCGCTTGTGTATCGTGAGACTTTTGCCGTATACCACCCGTCTTCATACGGGGCTTTCGGAAAATCGCCGACCCACGAAGGCGTTTCTCCCAGTTTCTGCATAACGGCCAGAAGCCCGTATTCGCTTATTTCCAAGGCCTTTCTGAAGAACCGTTCCTCGTTTTTCTGCTGGTTGTTTACAAGCCAGACAACGGCCCCGGCAATAATAAACAAACTCGCCGCTATCCAAAGGACCCTTATTCCAACCCCTCCTCCGCAACGCATGCCGGGTTTGCCCGGTGCGTTTTCTTCAGCAGTTCCCGGCGACTTTTGCATCAATCAGCGCCTCCCGACCGGTTATTTGTGGTACGGATGATGTTTTAATATAGTAAATGCTCTGTAAATCTGTTCAATAAGGACAACCATGCAGAGCTTGTGCGGCAGGGTCATGGGAGAAAGGCTTATTGTTTCCCTGCATTGTTGTTTGAGTCCGGAAGACAATCCGTACGCCCCGCCTATTGTAAACGCCAAACGTTTTTCCCGCTCACCGAGGTCACGCAGCCATTGGGAGAATTTCACGCTGGTCATGAGCCTGCCTTCTTCCGACAGCGCAACTGGATATGCCCCCGGCGGCCATTTTGTTTGCAGCATTTTTCCTTCCCGGGCGATCTTTTCCTCGTCCCGGCTCTCCGGCATCCGGAGCGGTTTTAAAAAAACGATATTCACCGCTGCGAATGGGCGCAGGAGTTTTATATACCTGTCCACTTCGCCGTCGAGCACGTTGTTTTTTTTCCCAATGGCAACAATACTTATTAAGAAAGACACGGCAGCCGCCTTTTGAAGCGCCACATTTATTTTCAATTGTATAATTTTATTTTTACATATATACTTAAGAAAAACTATTTTTTACGCGAAGGGTTTTTGCCGCATGAAAAAAGTCACGGTTGAAAATATCGTTGATGCGATGGTCCTTGCCAAGGATGTGTGCGGGCCGTCGGGAAATATTCTGCTGGGCGCCGGAACGGCGTTGACCGGCTCAATGGGACGAAGGTTGAAAAACTGGGGCATTCATTTCGTCCACATCGAAAGCGAAGACGAACCCGCTCCCCAGGAAAGCGCTCCCCGTATTTCTCCCGAGGAAATCACCTCGCTGTTGAAAAATAAATTCGCCAACGTGATGGATAATCAATTAATGAAAAAAATATTCGCCGCCGCGGCGCAGTATAAAATCCAAAAAGGCATCGCGTGAAAGATCAAGAGACCATTCGAAAAACACTGGAAACGATTTCGACGATCCCGACGTTGTCAATCGTCATCGACAAACTCGCCAGACTCCTTCAGAACCCCCAGACCTCGGCGGAGGAAATCGGAAGGGCCATCACCATGGACCAGGCGCTGGCCTCGAAGGTGCTCAAGCTGGTAAACTCCGCGTTTTACGGGTTCCCCGGCAAGATCGGCACCATCACCCACGCGGTGGTCATCCTGGGTTTTTCAACGGTGAAAAATATCGTCCTCACGGCGTCGATTTTCGACGCGTTTTCAAATAAGAAAAGCACCGCCTCGGAATTCAGCATGGAGAATTTCTGGATGCATTCGATCGCCTGCGGCGCCGCTTCGCAGACCATTGCCAGGCACATCGGCTTCAAGGGAAAAGAGGAATGCTTTATCGCGGGGTTGATCCATGATATCGGGAAAATCATCCTGTGCCATTATTTTCCCGAAGAATTCGACCATATTTTTCAGACCGCCAGGCAAAACGGGCTTCTTTTTTACGAAAGCGAAAAACAGGTTCTTGGCATCACCCATGAAGAGATCGGCGGAATCATCACCCAGAGGTGGAATCTTCCGGCGAGCCTTCAAAAAGCGGTGCAGTTTCACCACGCACCGTCAAATACACAGGATTTCTATACACTGACCGCCATCGTCCATGCCGCGGACATTCTGGTAAGGGCCCTGGACATCGGCAACGGCGGCGACGACAAAATCCCCGTCATGTCCGATGCCGTTTGGAAAGACCTGGGCCTGGAAAACCTCGCGCTTCAGTCGGTTTTCGGGGACATCGACGACGAATTTGATAAGGCGACGGTTTTCATGCAGCTGGTGTAGTCACCCCTCGAAAGTCAACGACCCTCTGGCAAAAGTCCACAAACTCGTCCGGTGTCAGGGAGCTTTTGCATTCGTTGGATATCAGGGAGCATATTTCAAATTCAAATTCTTCCGGGTTAGTATGGTCAACCACGGGATACAAGGCATAGGTGTTTAAGTAATCGTTGGTATAACTTGCCGTTTCCATGTTTTTTTCTTTTGAAACAAGCCCCCAGTTTAATTTTTCACCGGTAAACGGATCGAACTCACCGCCATCGAGGACGGCCTGATGGACCTTTTGATTATATACCGTTTCGGAATTTACCTTTGAATACGGCCTATTAAGTTTAATGTCTCGCCGCCGCAGATTTTCCCCTTTGTTCATGAGCCACATGCAATAACCCCTTTGCGAAACTACGCCTTTAAGAAACGGCGGCAGCGGGTATTGAAAAGTCATCGCGCCATCGGTTTTCAAAACGACTTTTTTCTGCTTCATTTGAACGGTCCTTTTAAGGATTTGGTGGAGATGAGGAAAAATATAAAATGCGAAAGGCAAATGCGACCTCAGTTTATTTTTAAAAGGCATAGAGACTTGACTTTAGCATACGTTTTATCGATATTATTGAATATGGTACACAGCCCTTCAATAAAGCAGTGGCATTGGGCGATAGTTGTTTACTCGGTCCGCTGGCGAATTTGAATTTGAAAAAGGGCACAACCTAAGGAAAAATGGATGCCATAAAATGGCACCTAATGTACCATATTTGGCATAATGGACGGTACCGCGCGGGACGTAGTTAGCGGTTCGCTTCGCCAATAAACTGGCACATTGAATTGATAGCCGGCGTGGGTTTAGACTGTTGATAGTTAAGATTACTCTTGGAGAATGGCGCGCAAGAAAAGTCAAACTATGCCGTCCAGTGGGGCGGCGAAAAATAAACTATAAGGTTGCCTTATGGATTCTTTCATTGTTGGATTCTGGAAATCAATATTTTCGGCGGCATTCAGAATGACGCCATTCGGGTTACTATCTTGCAGGTGGAATTTTACTCATCGCATGGTTGACGCGTGGGTTCTTGGGCATTTCTTCCTTGCCATTCTGGCTTGGGTGCTCCTACCGATAACCGGTTACGATCTCTTAAGGAAGACTGTTGGATGCTATGCAATTTGGCGCATTGCAGAAATAGTTATTTATCAGGTCAATACCATCCTTTTTGATCCATTCAAATCATCCGCATATGCGCTAAGAAGCTATCGTCGGAGCGTGCTGCTTGCAATGCAGAATTTCGCAGAAGTTTTCTTCTGGTTTGCTGCAATTTATAAAATCTTTGCAAATCATTTTGATAAAGCAGATATTTTGAAAAGCTTGGTTGGCTCTATTTATTTCAGTGCTGTGACAATGGCAACGCTCGGTTACGGCGATATTACTCCACTTAGGAATTCAACTTTCGGCCGCATGGTTGTCGTCTGCCACGTCTGCGTGGGGTTCTTCCTTTCTGTTATCGTGATAGCACGATTTATTTCATTGCTGCCACGCCCAGGGACAATGGCACCAGATGAAAATGAGGTTTCTCAAAACTGAATCGCGCATACCTGCACGAGAAAAGGCCGCGCCATGAATACTGGAATCCTGAAAAGAATCACGCCGGAAAAGAACATTGCGGTAGGTGCCAGTTTACTGCCGCTAACAGCCCCATGGCGAGCGGAGTACCGCCCCAAATTGCCGCAACACTGGCGGATTGTTGAATGTTTGCAGGCGGCAATTTCGGTATGGGGCAAACCTTGTAGGCAATAGTTTTAGCAATTAAGCGGGCGCATTTTAGAAAGAGGGATTCTATGAAAATCAGCTTTCTTACAATGAGTCTTCTTCTCGTATTATCTAAATATTGTTTCTGCGATAACACGACTCAAATTATCAAGCAGGCCGATTCATTGGTTTCATTAAACAAGTTCAATTCTGCGTTTCTTGTTCTTAGAGATGCCGATTCTGGTAACGATAATCCCGCAATTGCATTAAAGAAATCAAGAATAGCATTGGATTATTTTGTCAAGGCAATAATGCACCATATATTCGCATTTATTGATTTAAAACCTGGCGAAAATATCTCGAACTACCGTGGCAAAGCCGGTTCGTACTCGATGTATCCCTTAGAAATCAACAATATCATGCTTAAACTTATTAAGAAATATCCCAGAAATTGGGCCCTCTATCAAATGTTAGGTGAATATTACTATGAAGTTTCTTATAAATATGATGGCAAGTGGGACGAATCGAATGATTCTCTTTATGCTAAATCAAGTAGGAATTACAAAATCGCAATTGCGAATAATGTTTATGATTCAAAATCGTTTTATGTCTTAGGATATATTGATTTAGTTCAAAAGAAATACGACAGTGCAATTCAAAACTTTATGCGTTCCTTATCGCTTAACGACACTGACGCAACAACCAATTACAACCTCGCTTATGCTTATTTGTATAAGAACAAGCGAGATTCAACCATAAAATATGGGATGAAGGCATTTTCTTTTTATGAAAATGGCCCTTATAAAGCCGATGCAGCAACGATGGTTGGAGTGACTTATAAGGAACTTGGCAACAAGGAAAAATCATTGGAATATCTTGAAAAAGCCCTGACTGTATACCCAAATCTTGATAATATCACCGGCGCTCTCTCCCTTTCTCTAGAATTAGGGCTGGTTCCCAAGGCTCAGGATATTTCTGAAAAATTATTCAATTTAGGTCCAGACAATCCGACGACCCTACAAACCGTCACATCTGTATATTTTAAATACCACAAACAAGACAAGCTTCCGCTATTTTTTTCCACAATTGAGAAAGATCAAAAATCATTCCAGGTTTTAGGAAATATTTATTTTCATGAAGCAATTTTCTATAGAGACATTGAGGATAAGGAAAACTGTAGGAAATATTTCAAGTTTGCAAAGAAACAAATGGAGAATGATTCTAAGAAAAACGAAAAACCCTTAGAATTAATAAATCAAGAACTTAATAAATTATGACCGCCCACAAGAATACTAAAACTAAATGCCTACAACACACGCAGCCACGCCATGCCCGCTTGACATGACGGTTTCGCCGCCAGTCATGTCGAAAACTCCGTCGTGGCTTCCGTCGGTCGGTTAAATCATAGGCGCGGCACTTCGCCATGCGGCACACGTTAGCCAAAATTGGTTTGGCCATAAAAGACCAAAGCATTACGAGGGTGGGCGCGAAGAAAACACAAATCAAATTTATTTTGTTGACTATAGTACGCCAATGGCGTATATTTAAAATATGGAAATAATTGAGACCACTTTTTTTACTAAATCCATTATCGGACTTATTCCCGATGACGAATATAAAATCTTACAGTATTATTTAGTGTGCAGACCAGACGCCGGAGCACTTATTGTTGGTGGCGGTGGATTACGAAAGCTTCGTTGGAGTGTTCCCGGACGGGGAAAAAGCGGTGGAATACGCACAATTTATTACTGGGACCACAAGGAATCAATTTTCATGTTAATGTGTTATCAGAAAAACGAACAAGAAAATTTAACCGCCAAACAACTTTCAACTTTACGAGCTTTTGTTAAGGAGCACTTATTATGAAAAAAAATGATTTTAATGCATTGCTATCCAGCATCAAAGAAGCTGGGAAAATTAAAAAAGGGAGAATGAAACCGTCTCGTGTTTTTTCGTATTCTATTCCTGATATAAAAGGCATTCGCCACAAACTCCATGTTTCTCAGAATGAGTTTGCTCATATGATTGGAGTTAGCGAAAATACGATTCAGAATTGGGAACAAGGCCGAAGGAAGCCAGAAGGCCCAGCAGTTGCCCTTCTGAGAGTTACGGAGAATAATCCAAGGGCTGTTCTTGAAGCATTGCACGCATAGGAATTAAGAAAGACAAAAGAACAGCTCATTTGAAAGAAATCATGGCCAAACTAAAATCGCCCAACAGCCAAAATATTCCATAGCCGGTTTGATGCCTCGGTCAGCCGTCATTCTGCGGCGTCATGTCGGCAATCCGGCCACAGCACCCGATTGCGCGCACGTTGGTAATCCATTTGCCTGCCCCGGAAGGATTAAGACGCGCGCAGGAAATTGAAAAAGGATTTATGGCGGGCGGGCAAAAGAAAGTCGAAAAGCAATTTAAAGCACAACTTAAATTATAGTATATTAAAATCAAAGCTTCCTAATTCCCAAGGTTAACATACCATGCAAGAATCGCTTCTGTGAATATTCTTGAAGGATTCAACCCTATAGAAATCATCTCTCCACCGGAGCTTTAGTAAGGAGTAATTAATATGAAGACCAATTATTTCGACATTGAAAAAGCAGCAAAAGAATCCAAGGTTCCCGACAGTATTCTTCAGCAATTGAAAAATGAAGCAAAAGTCGAATTTCATCATGACCCAATGATGTACGAGCTTCACGTTTTAAGGGCGATAAAGAGCCGATTCTGGGAAAAGAAATCCTTTTCCATCCGTAAAAAGGAATTGGCGGCTGCTTGAGATTTTTTGATCTCTGGTTCCAGAAATGAAAAGCAACCAAACAAAGCACCAAGAATCCGCCCGCCCGGTAATGTTTATAATGCGATAATCAGAACAAAAATGCACGCGAAGGCGAAGACGAGGCATGCAAACGGGCTTACAACAGCCCAAGTGACGCAATGGCCGGTTTGACGCTCCGAACTGATTCAGGAACATATCGTCGGCCGAAATACTACCGTAGAACTTGTCAAATCGGCTGCCGCTTACCAAAAGGGCGATAAAGCGGCTTTTCCTTTGATTACGCAGAACCTGCGGAAGTTCGTTGATTTTTACCCCAAGCACATTGAAAAGGAAGACAAGGTTTTTTTCCCTTCATCAATGAAGTATTTCTCTGAACCGGAACAACAGTCAATGCTTGCTGAATTCTGGGAATTTGACAGAAAAATGATACACTCCAAGTATAAATCCGTCATCGAATCTCTTGAAAAGCAACCTTGAGTACGATGGGGCAAACTCCGTTTGAACCAAAAGCAATGTTTCGGCGACAATTGGTGCAGAGTATCAATGTGGCAGCGTTTTCTTCATGAAGAAGTCGAAGCCACGGTCTAAGGCAGGCTGTTGTCTTTTGCCCATGGGAGGTCAATGAACAAGTTGTGCTGTCTTGTGTCCGGAGTTTTTCTCCTGGTTGCCGGGTCTCATGCCATCGGTTTACAACATGGAGTTTTCAGGAGCCAATCCACTCAAGGGGCCGCGTGGCAGGGAACGGCCGCGATCACCAGCGAGAAATTCGATATCACCGTGTATCCCGATTATCTCGACGTCGATCTGGAATGGGTCTTTACGGTCGGCGGCGCCCCGCCCGATTCCTTTAAAAACGCCCTGGAAATCGTAGGCAATCTCAACCTCGACGCGCATTCCACGGTGGTCGGCTTGATCACCTGGTACAAGGGAAATGTTCTGAAAGGCAAACTGAAAACGGATTCCGTCGCAAAGCAGCAATATGAGAACGTGGTCGATCGCAGCGCGGCCTGTCCGCCGCCTCCCCGCGATCCGGTCCTATTTGAATATGGGTGGGGTGATGACAATTACTACATCTCCATCTTCCCGGCATCGTTCGACTCAACCCGGACCGTGCGCATACGATACCTGATTCCCGCCTTCAACGTTAATGGAGTCAATAAAATCGCCTATCCCTACTCATTTACACCAAATCCGACTGTTTCCATTAAAAAGGGGCAGGGGGTAGCGAGTTACGTGATCGAAACCGATCTGTCGAAAAAGCAATTCGGTAATACCACCCCCGCTGTGCTGGACAATAGCGTGTATTCTTTTGAGGCGTACGGAGGACCGGGCGGCCAGACGATTTCTTACATCGTTCCCGTTCTCTCCGGCGCGTCCAATGGATCGACGATATATTGCGGTTCTTTTTCCACCCCGTCCTTCAGCGGCGAAATGTGCCATATCACGACAATGTCCGCCGAGGAAGCGCTGACTCAATCATCGGTTAAAGAAGATTATGTCATTCTGTGGCGCTGGAACCACCCGAAAATTCTCGCGAAATATGCCCGCCAGATCGTGGAACAATCGACCGTGCTCCAGAAATTCCTCGCCACCCTGAATGCCGCGAATAAACGGGCGGCTTTGATTATTGCCATAGAGGGAGAAAGCCCGATAACCTTCCACCTTGACAAACAAGGCGGCGCGGAATTTAACCGCATGGTCGCATATCTTGATTCGCTCGGCAGCCAGGCGGTCGTCGATCCGCCAATGAGCACTATCTACAAGCAGTTGAACGTCTCTTTTGATGCCGCCTTGGAACTGCGGGAATTCAACGCGGCGGTCCAGGAAGCAATGGATCTTTTTGAAAAAAATGTCGTTTCGCTCAAGCACCTGTTGATCCTTACGGCCGGCCCTCAGTTGATAACGAGCTATGCCTCAGCCCAGAATATGGCCTGGGATTCAACGATCGACGTCGGCATGCTGAGTTCCTACCTTAACGAAAAAGAAATCGACGCATCGGTCACCATGCCCCTACAACAGGTTTACTGGCCGGGGGCCGACATTGGCGGGTTCCTGCAAAACAACTACCCACGACTCAGCGTTTGCGCTACCGTCAGCAATGGCGTCGACACGGGCAACATTCCGGTTGTATCATCCGCCGGGCCTGGCTCAACATATTATTCGATTGAGCGGACAACCGAAATGCATGTGTACAGCGACCAACCGTTGATCAAGGAAATAAAGTGGACTATTGCGCGGGGTACAAACCTGGTTGCGGAGTTTACCGAATCGCCCCGGGTCGTGAAAATCGCCGACGGAACGCAGTACGCCCGGTTGATCGGCTCCTCATCATATCTGGTCCCCCTCGCCGCGCACATGCCGACCTCGATAGCATCAAACGTGGGCTTTATCGATACAAAATATTCCCTCGTGGCCCTGGAGGAAGATTCGCTTCCGTCATCCATCGCACGCTTATATGAAAATCATGGCGTGCCCGAATTGACGGCGGGCGATATTTTCGCATCCGCCGATGAACACATGGAGCCGGTTGCGCAGTGGTTGACCGATCATCCGCCGCAGCGGATGAACCATGACCTGAACGGATTTGTGACCGGCCTTATCCCTGCCGGGCTCCTTGTTTTTGAAGATGCAGTTGTGGCGGCGGCTCCGGCAAATGTTGCCCTGGCAGACGTGAATCAACCAGTCCGCATGGCGCCATTCCTGCAGCCAATTTATACTGCAAGCTCCACTACATATCCCGACTATAGCGACGCCCTTGCCGTGAAAACCGAATCGCTCCATGCCCCTTCAAGCGGCATGGACATGATAATTGTCAAGAACGGCTTTCTTGTCATTAATACGGGAAAACTCAAAATGGACAATAGCAAGCCTGCGGCAATCTCTCTCTTCGATTGCTTCGGGCGAATTATCGGGCAATGGGATGTCTCCGCTGCGCAAAGCTGTATAATTCCCTTGCGCACGAAGCTTGCGCATGGCGCCTACATAGCTCAAATCACCTGTGGGTCAACAAAGATTGTGGAACCAATAGTAATCAGATAAGAGAACCCCGAAGGATTGCGGGGTCGACTTCGGTCGGCCCCCTCAATACGGGCTCAGTGACTTATCCACCTTGTGGGTCAGGTTTTTCTTCGGACTGGTCGGTTTTCCTCAACTTTTTCCGCAATTCTTCCCGCTTCTTCTGGTTCTTAAAAAAATTCGCGGGCATGGAAAAACCCCGCATTACGAAAAAAAGCCCTACTATCACCAGCAGAATGACGCCAAGGGTTATGCCGGAAATTTCAGTGATCATCGTGTTCTTTCCTTTTGTTTGAACAACAGTCCCGACGCTTGTGTTTTTGGCGGGAGCTCGATATCCCGAATCACGGTTTCTTCCCAGCCGCCCACCCCCTGCGAAACCATTATTTCGCTTAACGGGACTTTAAGCGTCAATGCTCCTTCCAGTTCCAATTTCCTGAAGAGCGTTTGAAGAATACCGAACGCCATTTTGCCCAATTCGGGCACGGTCCGGTTGCGGTGCCGCCGCGCGCCCATATTTACCTGTGCGAACGTATTCAACCCGTGCTTTTTATGGATATCAAAAATCAACCCGATTTCCACTCCATAGCCGGAGGAAAAGGGGATGCTTTCGATGGTTTTTTTTCTGAATGCGTATTCACCGGACAACGGCTGAAAAATGTGGGCCATTTCGGGAAAAAACGCCGACAGCATGGGTCGTACAAGGATTTCGGTGACGCGTCCGCCGTATTTTTCAAACGTATTGTTCCCGATGGCAAGGGGCCGGTCATAGTAAGCTTTTGCAAAAACAACATCGCCGTTCTCAAGAAACGGCCCGACAAGGCCGTAAATGAAATGTGATTTGAAATTGACAATATCGGCGTCGATGCAGACGATGATGTCGCCGCGCGCAGCAAAAAGGGATTTCCAGATGGCCGCCCCTTTGCCGGAAACATGACCTCCGGGGAATGCGCCATCGTCCGCCGAAAACACCCGCGCGCCGGCGGCCCGCGCTTTCTCGGCCGTGGCATCGGTCGACCGGCTGTCCATGACGATGATCTCGTCAATCAGGGGGACGTCTTCCATCAAATCTTTTTTAGCGCGGGAAACGATACCGCCGATGGTTTGGGCCTCATTAAGCGCCGGAATTACGACGCTTATCGTGGTATTTGTTGTAAGCTTTTTCTTAACCAATTCATCGAGGGGCAGAAAATCGCTGTGGTCAAATTGAAACATACTGCACGATAATATACATATTGACATCTCAATCAGATATATTATATATTCTCAGACATTGTTTAAATCCAAATTGTTCTTTTCGGGAGCGTAAAAAGCAATGAAAACCGTTGTGGTAAATACTGATGATATCGCCCGCGCATGGTATATCGTCGATGCAAAAAACAAAATCGTGGGCAGGCTCGCTTCGCATTTGGCAAAGGTCCTTACGGGAAAGGGAAAAAGGGCCTATTCTCCGAATCAGGACCACGGAGATTACGTTATAGTCATTAATTCGGATACTGTGCGCTTAAGCGGCAAAAAAGCGGACATAAAGACCTATTTTCACCATACCGGGTATGCGGGCGGCAGGAAAGAGCGCCCTTTTAAAAAGCAGATGGCCCTGGATTCCCGGAAAGTGATACTTCACGCGGTACACGGCATGGTGCCCAAAACCAAATTGGGCAGGGCAATAATAAAAAAGCTGCATATCTATAAAGGTGATGTTCATCCTCATGCCGCGCAGAAACCGCAACCTCTTCAATGGTAACGCACATTATCCATATTTTTTAAATACGCGTTAAAAAAGGAGCTGTTTATTTTGGAAAACGTATATACCGCAACCGGAAAAAGGAAAAGTGCGATTGCTCGTGTAATAGTGAAACCGGGGAAAGGCGAACGGATTATTAATGGAGAGTTCATAAAAGAATACCTCAAGAGCGAAGCGCTTTTGCTCGACGTTGAACAGCCTTTCGAACTTCTTCAAACGGGTTCTTCATTTGACGTTGTCGCACAGGTTCAAGGCGGGGGCCTTAGCGGACAAACGGGGGCCATTCGCCTGGGAATTTCACGCGCCCTTGCAAAAATCAGCGAAGAATATCGCAAGCAGCTGCGTAAAAAGGGCTTCCTGACCCGCGACTCCCGTGTCGTGGAGCGTAAAAAATACGGTCAGGCGGGCGCGCGTAAACGTTTTCAGTTTTCAAAACGTTAAGAGCATATTTTTTTGTTTTTTTCAAACCTATTTCACACACTCGATAGTAAAAGAAGGGTGCTCCTTGATTAAAAGGAGTGATCTTTTACGTTTATGCGGGTGGAGGTTAATAACCCTAAATTTTAAGGAGTTTTTATGTCAGCGTTAACATTGCAGGACCTGCTTGAAGCGGGGGCGCATTTCGGACACCAGACCAAGCGGTGGAACCCGAAAATGCAGCGCTTTATTTTGTGCCCGCGCAACGGGATTTACATCGTTGATTTGAACAAAACGCTTCAGGGATTGGATGATTTTATTCAATGCGTTAAGAACGAAGTTCAAAAAGGCGGCAAAGTCCTGTTTGTCGGCACCAAGAAACAGATCAAAGATTGCATCATGGAAGAAGCGGTCCGCTGCAACATGCCCTATGTTACCGAGCGGTGGCTCGGGGGAATGCTCACAAATTTTCAGACGATCCGGCAGAGTATTTCCAAACTTGAAAAAATAGAGACCATGGAAGCCGACGGCACCATGGAGGCCCTGCCTAAAAAAGAAGTGCTCATGCTCATGAAGAAAAAGGGAAAGCTGGTCACCATACTGACCGGTATCCGTAAAGTCAACCGGCTGCCGGCCGTGATGTTCGTCGTGGACACGCTCAAGGAACAAATCGCCATTTCCGAGGCCCGGCGGCTTAAGATCCCCATAGGCGCCATTGTCGATACGAACTGCGATCCCGATGAAATCGACTACCCCATTCCCGGAAACGACGACGCGATTAAATCCGTCCAGCTTATTACAAAGACCGTGGCCGACGCGGTGCTGTCGGCGAGCGCCAATCTCAAGCCCGAAGAACTGGAAAAGACGGGAAAGCCCGAGGCCGCGGCGCGCGTTGTTCCCGCGGTTCTCCCCGAGGACCTGGGAGACGTCATTTCCGAGGAAGACGATGTTGCGATACTGCCGCCGGTCGCGGGCGCCGTTGCCGAAGAAAACCCCGCCCTGGCAAAAAAGCACCGCGTCGTGCGAAAGAGGATTGTCAAGTTCACGGAAGAAGAATAGCAATCATCCAGTCAACGTGGACGCAATTCAGTATTACTTACTAAGTTTTTATATGCAAGGAGTTTGTAATGGACATTTCAGCTGCAGCCGTAATGGAATTAAGGGAAAAAACAGGTTTGGGAATGATGCTGTGCAAAAAGGCCCTGATTGAATCGAACGGCGACATGGCGCTGGCGATTGAAAGTCTGCGCAAGCAGGGCCAGGCGGCAGTGGCAAAGCGCGCCGGGAGGGTCGCGAAACAGGGAAAAGTTTCCATCGTGAGTGATGCTTCCTGCGCAATCGCCTACGAAGTAAACGCCGAAACCGATTTCGTCGCAAAAAACGAGGATTTTGTTTCATTCGTCTCTTCGCTTGGAAAGCTCCTTCTCGCGCAGAAGCCCGCGGACGTGGCCGAAGCGAAAAAAATGACCTCCCCCGAATTTTCGGGCCTTTCCGTGGACGGGAAGCTTACCGAACTCATCAGTAAAATCGGCGAAAACATCACCTTCAGGCGTTTTGTCATTGAAAAAATCGACCCCGCGAAAGAACGGCTGTTTTCCTATATTCACGGCGAAGGCAGGATCGGCGTCATGTGTAAGTTGACATCCGACAAGCCGGAAACCCTGGCATCTCCCGCCGCCTCGGCCCTGGGCAAGGACCTTGCCATGCAGGTTGCCGCGTCGAACCCCATAGCCATCGACCGTGAAAGAATGTCCAGGGACTTCGCGACCGTTTTGGAGAAAGAAAAAGAGATTTACCTTACCCAGGCGCAAACCTCCGGAAAGCCGGAAAAAGTATGGCCGAAAATCGTTGAAGGAAAACTTGATAAATTTTTCAAGGAATCGGCGCTGTGCGAGCAACCCTTTATTAAAGAACCCGAACGCAGCGTTGCCGACAGAATCAAGGACGCTGAAAAAGAAACGTCTTCGGTGTTCACGGTGGTTTCGTTTACCCGCTATGAACTTGGGTCCGAGGAGCAATAACCGGTGCGCCCCGTTTACAAAAGGGTCCTCCTGAAAATTTCCGGCGAAGCGCTCGCCGCAAAAAACGGTTTCGGTTTTGATCCCGCCACGGTCGATCAAATTGCCGGTGAAATCAAGGAAATCCATGATGCGGGCGTTGAAATGGGCATCGTCATCGGGGGCGGCAATATTTTTCGCGGAGGAACCGCGGAAGGCATCGACCGGGCCGCCGGCGACATGATCGGCATGTTGGCAACGGCGATCAATTCCCTGGTCCTCAGGGAATACCTGGAAAATCGCGGGATCGATTCCCGCGTGTTAAGCGCCATCGACATCCCCAAGGCCGCCGAATTTTTTTCAAGCCGGCGCGCGCTTCATCACCTCGAAAAAAAACGCATCGTCATCATCGCCGGAGGCACGGGCAATCCCTATTTCACCACCGACAGCGCGGCCGCGCTTCGCTGCCTGGAAATACGGGCCGAAGTTCTTCTAAAAGCCACGAAGGTGGATGGAATTTACGACAGCGATCCCGTTAAGAATCCCGCCGCAAAACGTTTCGACTCGCTTACCCATTCCCAGGCGCTGGAAAAAAACCTCAAAATAATGGACGCCACCGCATTTTCCCTGTGCATGGAGCATGCGGTGCCCATTATCGTGTTCAAGCTTTTGGAACCGGGAAATCTTCAAAAGGTCATTGAAGGAACACCACTAGGAACCATTGTCAAAAAGGGAGCATAGCAATGGACTTACATGCAATCTTCGCAGAATCCGAACAGCGGATGAAAAAAAGCCTGGAGAGCCTGAAAAAGGATTTCGCGCGTATCCGAACGGGCCGCGCGAGCGCCACGCTGCTCGACGGAATTACCGTGGAATATTATGGTTCTCCCATGCCGGTGAACCAGGTCGCGGCCATCAGCATCCCCGACGCGCGGATGATCATGATCCAGCCCTGGGAAAAAAACATGCTCGGCCCCATTGAAAAAGCCGTTCAGGCCTCCGATCTGGGTCTTAATCCAATCAACGACGGCAACGTGATCCGCCTGCCCATTCCCCCATTGTCGGAAGAGCGGCGAAAAGACCTTTTCAAGCACTGCAAAAAGATAAGCGAAGATAATAAAGTCGCGATCCGCAATATCCGCCGCGACAGCAACGAACAGCTCAAGGAATCCGAAAAAAATAAAAAAATAACCCAGGACGAGCATAAAAAGGGCCAGGATGAAACCCAGAAGCTCACTGACAAGTACATTAAATTAGTGGACGATTTGCTCACCCTTAAAGAAAAAGAAATCATGGAGCTTTAGTCTCTCTTAGCTTTTGAGCGGCCTTTACCGATCGAAAGCTTAGAGAGACTTATCTGCCCCAAGGCAGATAGGCTTTTTTTTTAGTTTGAGCGGCCTTTGCCGATCGAAAGCCTAGAGAGACTTATCTGCCCCAAGGCAGATCAGACATTATTCATTCCATTCCACAATTTTAAAAAACTCTTTACTGATCCTCGCGTTCGAAGCAACGACATTTTCCGAATGCACCCCCAGCGGCCTGCCTGTTTTATCGACGCACACGCCGCCGGCCTCCGCGACAATGAGCATTGCCGCGCTGAAATCCCAGGGAAAAAGCCGGTATTCAAAGTAGCCGTCGAAGCGACCGCATGCCACCCAGCACATGTCAAGGGCCGCGCTGCCCGTGCGTCTGATATCCCGGATGTTTTGTTTAAGGAGCGCATGGATCGTGTCCAGGGTTTTTTCCATGAGAGCGCCCCGGTCATAATAAAAACCCGTTGCAATGACCGATTGATTGATCGCGCCGCATTGCGAAACCCCGATTTTTATATCGTTTAAAAAAGCCCCTTCCCCGGCGATCGCGCTAAACCATTCTTCACGAATCGGATCGTACACCAGCCCCATTTTTATTTTCCCATTGCGAGCATACGCTATTGATATGCAGAAGTGCGGAATCCCATGAGCAAAGTTTGTGGTGCCGTCGAGAGGATCGATGATCCATAGGTGTTCGGACGTGCCGCGTTTCGCGGGGTGATTTTCCTCCGCAAGAAACGAATGGCCGGGAAACATTTTCTTAATGCTTGACACTATCCGTTCCTCGGATTCCAGGTCCGCCCTGGTGACCAAATTGTTGGAGGATTTTTCCATGATGTCCAATTCGGTATTATAATAGCTGAGAATGACCGTTGCGGCTTCATGAGCGGCGGCTTTTGCGCAGTCTAGCAATGGATCCATTATCCTCTCCTCCTGTTTAAACTTTCGGAAACATTCTTAAATAGTGATCGTTCGGCACCGCTCACTGAGCGAAGCCGAAGTGAGCACGCTTGAACTCATGTTCCCTTCGACTTCGCTCAGGGAACATGAGTAGTTTCAATAAATAACTCTTTGCGCCACTCTTGACGTACATTTTCTGTGCATGGAATAATCCCCTATCGTATATTATTTAGTTAGTCTTAGCTTTTGAACGACATTTTTTTGCCGTTCGAAAGCTTAGAGTAACTTACCTGCCTTTAGGCCTTCAAAGAATAACAATATTATTCTTTGAAGGCAGGCAGGTTTCTTTTAAACCAGGAGAACCATGAAGCTCGTAATTCCTGTGGCCGGCATGGGCACACGTTTGCAGCCCCATACTTTCAGCAAGCCCAAATCCCTCATGAGTGTCGCTGGAAAGCCGATACTTGGCCACATCCTGGACATGTTCAAAGGCACCGACTTCGAGGAAGTCATATTCATCACGGGCAATATGGGTGAAAAAATACAACTGTATGTCAATTCACACTATTCTTTCAAGACCCGGTTCGTACTTCAAAAAGAGCCCCTTGGGTTAGGGCACGCAATTTACCAGGCCGCTCCTTTTTTCGGCAATTCGCCGGTCCTCATCATCCTTGGCGACACGATACTCGATTTGGATTTCAGGAAATTCGCCCTTTCAAAAAAATCGGTGCTGGGCGTCAAGCGTGTCGATACCAACGCCCGCCGTTTTGGGGTGGCTTTCACCGATAAAAACGGCACGGTGAAAAAGCTCGTCGAAAAACCTGATATTGAATCAGGGCTTGCGCTCGTCGGGATTTATCTGATCAAAAACGGGAACCTGCTTTTTGAGACCCTCCGGAAAATGGTCAACCATAAACAGAAAAAATTGAAAGAATACCAACTGACCGACGCTTTGCAGAAGATGATTGAAAACGGGGAGTCTTTTTCTACCACGATGATCGACGGGTGGTTCGACTGCGGAGGCATGAGCGCGCTTTTGGCGACAAACCGTTATTTGCTGCCCCGCAACGCGCGGGTACCCGACCATATCGGCAAAAGGAACATCATCATTCAGCCGGTCAACATTCACGAGTCCTGCGAAGTTTTTCAGTCCATCATTGGTCCTTATACGACCATTGCCGAAGGATCGCGGATTACCAAATGCCAAATTGCAAACAGCATCATTGAAGACAACGCGGTGGTCAGCGAGTGTCTGCTGGAAGATTCGATCATCGGTTCAAATGCGGTGCTCAAGGGGAATAAGATCAACCTTAACCTTGGTCATTCATCGGTGGTTGAATTAGGTTAGACGCCTTGTTGCTCTCTATCAAGCATGAAAACTATATTTACCTTTGATTGGAAAAATCCCGGCAGAAGGATTATTCTCGCTTCCCGGTCGCCCCGCAGGAGCGCCATATTAAAGCACATGGGGGTTTCTTTTGAATCCCTTGGCCCCGAGGTCCCTGATGAGGAGAAATACCTTGACACGAATGCCGTGCGGCGCTCCGTGCAGGAGCTTGCTCGTGCAAAGGCACAGTCAGTTTCTGTCCGGTATCGTGACGCGCTTGTGCTTGGCGCGGACACGATCGTTGTTTGCGAAAATAAAATCCTTGGAAAGCCGAAAACGGGGGCACAGGCATTCGACATGCTCAGAGGCCTGTCCGGAAAATCGCATTCGGTATTGACGGGAGTGGCCATAGTCTGCGAAGAATCCGGATTTGTTCAAACCGACAGCGAGGAAACGATCGTCTTCTTTCGCGATATTCCCGACCGTGAAATTACGGCATACATTGACTCTCAGGAATATCATGATAAAGCCGGCGGATACGGAATACAAGGAAGCGCCCTCGTTTTCGTAAGAAAAATTGAGGGGTGCTATTATAATGTCGTGGGTCTGCCCATATATAAAACTATTTTCCTGTTCAACGCCTATATGACCCGAAAGGAACCGGATAATGCCTGAAAATACCGAAATGGATTTACAAGGAAAAGTGGAACCGACCGGGGACCGGGTGGGGGACATTCTCCGCAAAGAACGGATTACGAGGCGTATAGCGCTTGAAACGATTGCCAAGGATTTGAAACTTAATGTTAAATACATTAAGGCGTTGGAGGCCAATGATTACAGCGGGCTTCCGGCCGATCCATACGTCCGGGTTTATTTTCGCTCGATTGCAAAGTATTTATTATTGGACCCGGAAGAAATATTAAAACGTTTTTATGATGAACGCGGAATTCCTCCGGAAGCTTACAAAAAGGATAAAGACGCCAAATTGACAATATCCCTGGTTGAAAATAAACGCTCAAACAAGCCCTGGGTCATTATCATCACCGTTATTGTCGTCATGGCGGGATTCAGTTTTTTCGCAAAAAGATTCGGATGGATTTCTCCCGATTCAACCGAGCAGATAACCGATAAACAAACCGGTAAAAAACAGCGTTCCGAAGGTGATGCGCGAAGCGCCACGAGCGCCGACTCCGCGGAGGACAGTCTTATCGGCGCGCTTATCCCCCATCATGAAACCGCGCCCGTACCTGCCTCTTCCGCGGGCCCGGCAGCGGCCTCCGCGACGGCAGGGACTGCCGAAAAAAAACAAAACGCCGTTAGCGATACCATCAAACAGCTCTCCTTGGAAATAAAGGCGCTTAAGGATTCTGTATGGATCCAGATATTCTCCGATGGTCAATCATGGAAGAAATACCTTTATGCAAACCAGACGAAAAAATTCACGGCCCGCGACAGTTTCAACGTCCATGTCGGCAACAATGCTTTGCTGCGATACACGTTTAATAACAAATCCCTCGCCATCAATGCAACCGATGTGGCGGTCTTCAAGCTGAGCAGGTCCGGTCCGAACCCGGAAATGTGGACCCTTGCAAAATGGGAAAGCGTTTTTAAAAACCGGACGTGACCGCCCCATGTGGATCGACGCTCACGCCCACCTTTATAATCTCGACGGACCGGATTTGGCCGCCGCAATAACAGAGGCCCGTGAAGCCGGCGTCGGCCGTATCCTTAATACCGGGACCTCGATTGACACAAGCAGACAGGTCCTGCGGCAATGCACGGAACACTCCCTGTTAAGCGCCGCCGTGGGCATCTCCCCTTTCGACGCCAAAAACCCGCCCGAGGACTGGCAAGCTTCGCTTGAATCGATGTTCAAAGACCCCACCGTGGTCGCCATTGGCGAAACCGGGATCGATTCAACCAACCCGACTTATCCGAACATAGCCTCTCAAATTGAACTTTTTGAAGCGCAATTACATATTGCCGTAAGCCGTGACCTTCCGATAATCATTCATTCAAGAGGTTCCGAAATAAAGGCCGCGGAAATGTGTCAAGCGACGGGCGTGAAAAAAGCCATGTTTCATTGCTTTACCGGCGATATTATGGCGCTCGGGAAAATTCTTGACGCAGGATATTTCGTGTCGTTTTCTGGGATAATTACGTTTAAAAATTCACCGCTTGTCGAATGCGTCGGATATGCTCCGCTCTCCCAAATGTTTATCGAAACGGACAGCCCTTATCTTGCCCCGGTACCCTACCGGGGAAAAACAAATGAACCTGCCTGGGTCGGGTTGGTTGGGAAAAAAGTGGCGGAAATAAAGAAAATAAATGCGGTCGATGTCGCGGACGCTTTAAGGGAAAATTTATTTACGTTGTTTGGAATTAAGTAAACAAAACCCCTATTTCTCTTTCTTCTTGAAAATCGAGAAAATCGACGAAAAGAACCCAGCTATGCCTTTTTCCTTGGGACCATCGGAAATGTTGTCCTCACAGTTTTTGATATTATCGGGCGTAATGCGTTTTAAATAAGACTCATATTGGCCGTAAAACCCATTGGCGCAGGGAACTCCCGCCTTCTTTAAAAGATTCGTGCTTACAAATTTATGCAGGGTTTTCCCGTCGCGTGGCCCGGTATACCGCTCGATGCACTCTCCGATACACGAAATGGTGATGTCCCTGATGTCCGGCGTTTGGGCGCCCGATAGTTTCGAAAGGTCGATCCTGATTGTCGCGTTCCACATCCCGTAATTGGTTTTTTTTACGCCCCGCGAACCCATTTCAAATGATTGTATCACGTCATCGGTCGTCCCGCTTTTCGCGTAATTTGAAGCGCCTGACAACGGCATGAGGTCTTCATCTTCGACTTCTCCGCGCACCACACG
This sequence comes from Chitinivibrionales bacterium, assembly GCA_049684795.1. Taxonomy (GTDB): domain Bacteria; phylum Fibrobacterota; class Chitinivibrionia; order Chitinivibrionales; family FEN-1185; genus JBAVGL01. Next base: position 20,591 of record JBAVGL010000508.1, read on the forward strand.
TGCGGAGTCGGCGACGACGGGGGCAATGTCATACATGCCGAGTCCGTCAAACGGGCCGGCCAGCCGCTTATGCATTCCCAGATATGTCGGGCGCAAACTCGCGCAATTTGCAAATGGATGATAGCGCTTGACAGTGTCGTTTATCTGGACGGTATCGCCATTGAGAAGGATGTTTTCAATGATGAGCGAGGGATGGTCGGCCGGATTTTCTATAAGGTCATTATTATGGAGCACGTTAAAAAGGTGCATCTGTTCATACAGCGTCAGTTCCAGCGTGCCGAGCGCAATCGAATACATGCTGTCGGAAATTGGCGCGAATCTGTTGTTGCCGACATCAACCGAATCCACGGCGGCGCCTACAATCCGGGCCATTTCCTTGTACACGCGCACGCCGGTGACCGAGGTGTATTTACAGACGCTTCTGATCCTGTCCAGCGCTCCAAGCCTGTAGAAATATTGAGCCAATGGGTACGCCTCTTTGAAAATGCTCCCGTCGTCGTTAAAAAGCCTCCGGTTCAGGCGGTACACCGTTTCCACGCTCAGGATGTTATTTGATGCCGCGAGCTGGTCGAAAATATACTGGCACCCCTCGAATTTCGATTCGTGATTGTGCACTTCGTATCCTTTGCCCCTAACGGCGCTGTTCGCGAAAATCACCCCGATCGTTTTCCCTTTTTCAACATGAAAGCTGCGCCTCCATGGAACATCCGTCTTGACTTCCACGCTGTCGCTCCATTTGGCATAAGGCGGGAAAACACCGAGGTCGAAATTGAGCGCGTTAAAAATCGGTTTGGCGGTTGACGATCCGTTGGGCGTCCTGTTCCTGAGGAGTCCGACAAGCCGGGAACCGATTTTGTCCTTCGAGTAATAGGCCAGCAGGTTGCCGGTCTTTGAATCCATTATGGCGTATGCAAAGTACTGCCTGATCACGGGCGTGGGTTTTCCATTGATATCTTCCATTGAATCGGCGGCGTATCCCCGCGCATTTACCAAACGCTCCAATTCCCTTTGCAAAGGAAGGTCCATCGACAATTTTATGGCGCAATTACCCTTGGTTCGTATGAGGGAATTGGGGTTGATGATGTCCATGTCTTCAAGTTCGGCCGATGTTGCGCCGTTCTTTTTAAGCACCGCGAGCCAGAACTCGTTGGCGCAGTCGACAAGCAGACCGTTTTCAGTCTGGATGCGCTTCAATTTATAGAAAGTGAGCCTTTTTATTTCCTCGATCACGGCCCGTTGTTTTGCCCTGTTCCAGCCGTTGGCCCTGCCCATGCGCGACATATCGGATTCGCATTGCAGTACGATCTTGTCTTTCGTGTTTCTGCCCCATTTGACCATTCTGGCAAGGTAGACGCATTGCGCGTCGGAGCATTCCCTTAAATCCCGGTTGAACAAAGCCCGCGCTATGTCCTTACAGCCGATCAGCCCGTTGTCGCTGGTAAAGCAGTGATTGACATAGACCTCAAGGATTTGCTCGGGTGTATAGAGTTTCCGCAAGGCAACGGCAAGGCGCATTTCGCGCAGCTTACGGTCGACCGTGTTGCTGACCCGCCTGCGGCCCGCGTCATCGACCTGGGAAATAAAGAGTTTCGCGACCTGCTGGGTTATGGTCGATGTTCCGCGCGGCCTTGACGAAGAAAAATGGGTAATGCCGTGAATGAAGCCTCCGCCGACCGCCCTTACGATACTATTGAACGCGATGCCCCGAGTGTTCGACCAGAAATTCTGGTCTTCGGCGGCAACCAGCGACTTTATAAAAGTTTGCGGAAGTTCGCTGATTTTTACGCGAGTATGATTGGTCCGGATACTGGCAATTGCGCTATCGCTCCGGTCGGTAATGAGTATCTGGTTTGTGTAATTCTGGATCGTATTCAAACGCGCGACAATGCTCAGGGATGGATAATCATTAACAGGAACTCCTTCCACAACAAGGGCGCTTTGCGATTTGCCGGATGCGGTATCGCTTTGAGTGATCCTGTTTACCTCGTGCTGCATGGCTTCTTCTTTGAGGATGTCCTGCCACGCAGCGCCGAATTTCTTCGAAAGAAGCCCTCGTTTTTCAAGGCTTATGAGCTTGTTGCCCCAGTTGTCAAAATAAGAATAAAAGACTGATCTTCCGATTAAATATGCGGGATAGCCGCCTACGATCGCAATGGCAGCCACTATATAGAAGACTCTGATAACGAGCCGGAATATCTTTTTAAGGTTCTTGTTCTCTCTCATAATGTTTCAGCAATTAAAAATACTTTTAGCTTTCTTGGCCAAAGTTATATTTTTTGGACACGCCCAGCTATTATCTTTGCAAAAAATGTTATGAAAAAATATCTTTACTGGTGCGCTTTGGCGCTTATCATGTTCTTCGCCTGCGCAAAACAGGTCGTAAAACAACCTGTCATTACAACGAGCCCCTCACCACAGCAAACCCACAAATCCATAACAATCACCAGAAAGCAGAAAAAAGACACGCTCAGTTATGTTGTGGAATTTCAAGATTCTTTGAAGAGGCAACAATTTGCCGCCGGAATTGAAGGCCTCTTGAAAAGCTTCCTTCCGGAAGTGGCATCTGATTCCGCAAAAAATAAAGCCGTTAAAATCCAAATAATAAAACCCGAACCGGCGGCAACTCCCGGACCGTCATTAATTGCAGACACCACGGCAATCCAGCGTGGCAGCCCAAACGCGGTTAAAACGGAACCGCTTGCCCCGGTCTTTGGCGGGACCGTTAAGGCGTACATGCAACGGGGATTTATCGATCAGGACATCGGGCCATTGCTTTCCCCCTTCCCTTTTAATACAAGATCGTGCAACGGGAAAGACAGCTCCCGATGCGCCGGGTATCTCACCATAAACAACGTTGCGGATAAAGGCATTTCGCTTTCCCTGGCGCAACCGGTCAAAAACGCGGCCGGACGGCCGGTTTCCGTCTTCGACCTGGTCACCGGATGGACTGATTTCGTAAAAAAACACCCCGCCGAAGCACGGTGCCTATTCCGCTATGTGAATGGGGTCGATCCATTCATTAGCGGGTATGAAGCGGTTATTACCGGGTTCCAGATCGTGGACGATAAAACCATTGTTCTTCAATTGACACAATCGGACCCGTACGCGGCGCAGCGCCTTTGTACACCGCGCCTTTTTCCCTTTGCCTTCAAACTCGGACCATATTTCATAAAAAATGAAAAGAACAATTCTTTGACGCTTGCGCCGAATCCCGGCTACCCTTTGGGAAAGCCGTATCTGAACGCATGCGAGATTAAATCGGGAATAGATAATAATCCGTTTCTGTCCTATTCACTGCACCGTTACGACATGATGACCATTTTTTTCCAAAAAGACCTTGACTATGCGCGGCACTTATCGCCCGACAAATCAAACCTCTCCGTTTTCTCGGAAGACAGATACTTTTTGTCGCTTGCAATGCCCTCGGTTGAAGTCAGGCAGTTCATCAATCGAATGATCGACAAAAAAGACATGCTCGATAATTATGTCAAGGCCGAAGGGTCATCTTTGAAATATGTTGAATCCGAGGATTCTTCCGCCGGAAATCCCTCACCGGCCCCTCCATCAGCGAAAAACCAACTCACGATCGCCCCGACGTCCGCCACCCCGATTTCAATCCTCTTTCGTAATGATGACCCCGTTTCGACGCTCATCGCGGAAAAACTTGTGGCGGACTTGAGCCATGCCGGCCTTTCGTGCGTATTGAAAAGCAGTTCCGGTGAAGATTATGAAAGGGCGCTTGTCCGCAGGGATTATGGAATTGCAATCGGCTGGGCGCCGCAAAACATAACTTTGGATCCGAGTGAGCGGCTTCGGTTGGGAACCATGTGGTTCAACGATGAATACAAGGAACAGGCCAGAATTGACAGCGCGCAGGAAATACCGCTTTTTTCAATAAAAACATATCTTTTATCTTCTAAAAAAATCTTCTTTACGGAAAATGGGCTCGCGGGGATATTTGTGAAGGAGTAATTTTAGTAACAACAAAAGAGGCCGCCTACCATGCCGGCCTCTTTGTTTTTTACTGTTGTTAAAATGTTACTCTACCTTTACTTCGATTGCCTTGGGTTTTGCCGTTTCGCTTTTCCTGAGCGTCAGTTCCAGGACCCCGTTTGCGTACTTTGCATCGATATGCTCGGTGCTTACATTATCGGGAAGCCGAAAAGTCCTGTTAAATGATCCATATGAACGTTCGAAGTGATAATAGTGGTTTTTGTCTTTTTCCACCTTTTCTTCCTTTTTCTCGCCGTTTATTGACAGAACACCATTCTCCACTTCCACCTTGATATCTTTTTTGTCGAGTCCCGGCAAATCCGCCTTGACGCGGTAACTATCTTTATCTTCGACAATATCGACATTCGGATAACTGGTTACCGGCAATTCGCGGTCCCACCTGCTGAAAAAACCATTGTTAAAAATCGATTCAACGATATCGCTTATCGTCGATGGTGTTTCGTACCTGATTAATGCGGACATACAATCCTCCTTTAAAAAGTTTTTAATGTGGTTTGTTTATTTTTTTTAATCAAATGAACTCTCTTCATCGTTTATTTCATGATTAAATTTTAGTTAAAAATTCCTCAACCGTTTTGGTCGTATTAAGAACTATTTCAAGATTCATCAAGTCTTCCTTTCCTATTACCGTCGCCCGTTCCGGACGCCCCGAAAAAAACGGTATATAATCGGCTTTTAAGACATCTTCGAGCTTTATAGACCGTTTATCAACCACGTGTTTCTTTCCCATGTTCTTTTCCATAAGTTCCTCCGTTCTCCGATGTTAATTTTTTGTTCTTGCCTTAATAGTTTGCAAGACCTGTGCCAATGGGAAAAAAGCGATTTTTTAATGATTTTACGGCCTTTAAGTCGAGCGGTGTAACAAAATGAAACGCGGGGAATTTGAGTTTGTTTGCTTATAGAACAAAAGCGGGTTAATCTGCCAACCTACCCTCCTGCCTGTCGCTTCGGCGGGCAGGAGGGCAGATAAGTCTCTGTACGCAGGAATCATATACGCGAGAAACGCGCATATAATTCAGCTACAGAGACTAATGTCTCTTCATCTCATCCCAGGTCTTTTGGGAGTCGATGCAGGACCCCGGGCACAGAAACGCCCGGATTTCATCTTCAGAGAGATCATCGAGCATAAGCGATACAAACGATTTGTTTTGACATGCAGCGTCCAAGCTTCGAACAAAGGCTGAAAAGCGCGGCATACTAGACAATTCGGGCAAATCAAATTCTATAGTAATCCTTTTGTCATCCGAAACCTGGGGCACGGTAGAACAATTCAGTTCGAGGCTTTTATCGACAAGGTCAAATTTAGCAAGTATTCCCGATGCCGCAGTGGTTCCTTCATTATTTAAAATTAAGACTGGGATGTTTAATTTCAGGATGCTTTCTTCGCACAGAACGCCCCGGATGGAATAGACCTGGATGGGAACCGATTTTCCCCTCACCTGCGTCATTGGAAGTTTTACGGCGCAGCACTTTTTCGCGGCCGGAACGTAGGTTGACTCAGCCACGAAAACCTGCCACCTGCCCGCCAGCGACTCAATCCGCTGCGCGAGGTTGACATTATCACCAATGATGGTATATTCCATGCGTTCTTCGCCGCCGACATTCCCGCCCGCGAATTCACCGGTGTTGCAGCCTATTCCGAGGTACAGGGGCGATTGCTCTTCCTTCTGAAGATTGCAGTCGAACTTCCAAACTTCGGACTGCATTTCAACGCTTGCCCGGATAGCGTCAAGCTGAGCGTCCCTATCTTCAACCATGACGTTCCAGAACGCCATGATCATGTCCCCGCCGAATTTGTGCAGGGTCCCTTTATTACGGGTAATTATTTCGGTGGTAATGCGAAAATAGCGGTTGAGCTGCTTCACGACTTCAACGGCTTTGAGGCTTTCGGCGATTTTGGTGAACCCCACGATGTCGCAGAAAAATACGGTTCCGTATTTCTTCTCGCCGCCGAGGTGAAGGGGTATGGTGCCGTCGATCACCCCTTCCACGACGTCTTTCGAAAGATACCGTGATAGTGTCGCCCGAAGGTTCGTTTCTTTTTCAACGGCGCTGAAGAGGTCGGCGTTTTTAATGGCTATGGCAGCCTGCCCCGCGATGCTGGTGAGCATGGCGAGGTCTTCGGAATTAAACGCGTGCAGGCCCGACATGGTGTCGACGCTTATGACGCCCAACAGTTCTTCCTTGCAAATGAACGGAGCGCACATCAGCGACCTGATCGACAGGTTGACAATGGACTGTTGAGCCACGAACCGTCCGTCTTTCTGAGCGTCGGAAGACAAGATGGACTGCTTCTTTTCCACGACCGTGTTTATTATGGTGCGGCTGACCGGGAACTCTTCCTGCATTTCCCGCGCGCCGTCGCGCGTTCGCCCCAGCACGGGAACCATCTCCCGGCTCGCCTTGTCGCGCAGCATGATGAAGGCCCTGTCGGCATGGGGGAAAATATCGAAAATGCTTTCCATTATTTTTTCAAGCAATGTTTCCGGCTTTGTCAACGCTCCGAGGCTGTTTGACACCTTGACCATGGCCTGGAGCCTTTTTACGGTCCCCATCAGACCATCAGACGCTCCTTCCGGTACGTCTTTTATTTCAAACATGCTCCGCGAGGCATCCATGGTGGCGCTTACCGAAGGCGCGTTCGTTTCGGAGGTAAGCACCATGGAAAAACCGCCGAAGCCTCGCATTTTTGAAAGTTTTCCCAGAGTCATGGCCGGCCCGACGCCTGTTTTTTTAACGGAAAGCGGGTCCTGGCCTTCGGCGCGGAAGCGCATTTTTGTCGTTGAAATGAGTATGACGTCTCCCTCATAGAGCGGCTGGGGCACGAGCCGGTGCAGTCCGCGACCATTGACCAGCGTGCCGTTTGCCGAACCGAGGTCGGTCACCGTAAAATAATTTTCCTTGGTGCGTATGACCGCATGCTGCCGGCTGACTTCGGTGTCCGGCAGCGTTATGGCATTTTCAGTGGAGCGGCCGATAAAATTCTCGGCCTTCAACCGCAGGACCGCGCCCTTATTAACACCTTCGATGATTTCAAGATACGCCATAGTGATAATATAGTTAATATTTCTGGTTACTTTACGCTATGGCTTTATTCTTTACAACCATAGATTTTAATTATACCATTTTTGAATTTTTCCCGCTCTAAAAAATCTTTGACAAAACTTAGAAAACCGGTATATTTAACTGTAGTATTAACAATTTTAGAAACCAACCTTAACGGACGCTTTATGAAATATTCAAAATTAGCGACCTTGATGTTTTTGACTTTTTTGCTTCAAGCGGACGCTTTGACCCTTCAGCAAGCCCAAAAAACGATGTTTGCCAAAAACCTTGATATTGCCGTTGCCAACCAGGAGTATTGCAAAAGATATTACGAGCTTGCGGAAGCCAACGCCGTGTGGTATCCGTCGCTGGACGCATCCGCTTCGTATAACGGTTTTACCCGAGACAATTCACTGTCCATAAAGCTTCCGACCGGGCAATCACTCAGCGAAAATCTTCCTTCCGGCCGGGCGGAGCTGGGCGTCGACCTGAGCTACCCGGTCACAGCCGCCTTTGTCAATATGTATAACGTAAAATACCGCGACCTCGCCATTAAAGTCAAATTCGCCCAAAACGCCGCGCTTAAAAACGAGCTGTCCTTTAAGCTTGGGCTTCTTTTTTTCCAATGGGACTTTTCATATTTCCAAACCGACGTGCAAAAGAATCTCGTTTCGCAATACGATTCCACCGTGGCCCAGCTCAAGACCCTTGAGGGCGGCGGCATGGCCGCGCATTCCAGGGTGCTTCAGGCGCAGGCCCGATTGGAAACCGCCAAGGTTATGCTTAACGCATACGAAAACAGTTCCGATTCAATGCGCATCGAACTCGTTAATTTCATTCAATGCCCCGACACGGTTGTTGCGCCTGAACCCTATGTTTTTCATATGGACTCTTCGATCACGCCGTCCGTCGACACGATTTCGCTTAATACGGGCCGCCCCGAGCTTACGGCAATGGACATGAGTATATCGCAATTGGAAACTTTCAATGATATTCTTCAAGGGCAAAAATATCCAAACCTGGTTTTCGACCTTGGGTACCGGTATGGGAAACCGGGCCTCAGCCTCACTGGCACGGATTTCATGGGGTATGGGATTGCTTCGGCGCAGCTTAAATTCAATATATTCGACGGCAATAAAGTTTCATCCCAGCAACACCAGAACCAGACCCAAATTCAAATCGCGCAGTCCCAAAAGCAACAGCTTATAAACAATTTCAACAGCAGCATCAAAACCACCAAGCTCCAATTGATCTGGGCAAAAAAGCAGGAAAAAGCGGCGCAGGTTTCCCTGGACGCCGCGCGGGCATTTGCCGAAGATTCGAAAAATTCCCTGGCGCTCGGCACCACGACGTCCCTTGACTATTTGGAAGCGGTCAATAACGAAGCAGTTGCCGAACTTGCCGTAAAGCAGGCAAGGCTCATGCAGAATATCGCGATGCTGAAACTTTATTATGTGGCGGGAAAAGAACTGAACTTCTGATCGGGATTCACATGATTAAAGGATTATCAGGATTTTACTAAAGAAAAAGGGCTTTTTATTTTGTATCCTTGAAAGGCAAATC
>JBAVGL010000509.1:0-3278 GCA_049684795.1 Chitinivibrionales bacterium
ATTCATGGGGATGCGGTCGCAAATGCATCTCATCAATTTCCTTTTCTTTTTTCCATGTGATCCAGGCATCGATCATGTCTTTCGTGAACACTTCTCCCTGAGTGAGAAAATCGTGATCCTTTTCCAATGCCGCTATTGCCTCTTCCAGCGAACCGGGTGCTGTTGGCGTTTTTGAGAGTTCTTCAGGGGTCATTTCATAAATATCGCGATCAAGCGGGTCACCCGGATCGATCTTATTCTTAATTCCATCGATGGCTGCCATGAGCATGGCTGAAAAAGTCAGATAACCGTTGCAACTGGGATCCGGACACCGGAATTCAACGCGTTTCGCTTTCGGACTTGGTGAGTATAAGGGTATTCGGCATGCAGCAGACCTATTACGCGCCGAATAGGCAAGATTCACCGGCGCTTCAAAACCGGGAACCAGCCGCCGGTAGGAATTCGTTGTCGGGGCCGCGAAGGCAAGGATCGCCGAGGCGTGCTTAATCAATCCGCCTATTGAATAGAGCGCGATTTGGCTCATGCCCGCGTATTTATCCCCTGCGAACAACGGTTTTCCGTCTTTCCAAAGAGAAAAGTGCGTGTGCATTCCGGAGCCATTGTCCTGAAAAACCGGCTTGGGCATGAATGTCGCCGTCTTGCCGTGGCGTTTGGCCACGTTCTTGACTATGTACTTGCACCACATAAGCTGGTCGGCCATCTTGACGAGCGGTGAGAAAAGCATGTCGATTTCGGCCTGCCCGGCGGTGGCGACTTCATGGTGATGTTTTTCCACGACAATCCCGATTTTTCGCATTTCTTCGACCATTTCAGTACGGATATCCTGTTGGGTATCCGTCGGACTCACGGGAAAATAACCGCCCTTGTACGCTATTTTGTATCCAAGATTCGGGTTTTCGATACGAGCGGAATTCCATGATCCTTCCGAGGAGTCGATGAAGTACATCCCGGTGTGCTGATTTTGTTCGTACCGGACTTCGTCGAATATAAAAAACTCCGGTTCAGGTCCAAAATAGGCGGTGTCCGCATAACCGGTTTTTTTCGCGAATTCTGCCGCTTTCCGGGCGATATGGCGGGGATCGCGATTATATTCTTCGCGGGTGATAGGATCGACGACGTTGGCAAGAACACTTACGGTAGGCTTGGCGAAAAAAGGATCGATTACCATAGTGTCAAGATCCGGAACTGCCATCATATCGGACTGGTCAATCGGTTTCCAGCCCCTTATTGAGGAACCGTCGAAACCGAGGCCTTCGGACAAGGCCTTTTCGTCCAAATAATCCACCGGGAAGGTGCAATGCTGCCATGTGCCCAGAAGATCGACGAACTTCAAATCGACCATTACTGCATTGTTTTTTTTGGCGAAATCGAAGAAGTCTTTTGGTGTGGCCATACCGTCTCCTTTTTTTGTTAAATGTGAATTTATGACTTAAAAAATCTTAATTTTTAAAGTTAATAATTAAACGCAAGATCTATGCCATGAAAAAATTAATGAAATAAACATTCATGCGCTCTTTGAATTTGTCGTCATAATTTAATAAATAACCGCATTCAATCCAAAAACAAATTACATTTTTGTGCTATCAACCGGGATTAAGTACATTTTTGTGTAAAAGTTGGAGGATATTTTATTAAGCAAATATTAATTTTTGTGTTGTTGCAGTGTTATTTATCGGATATCATCTTACAGGCTGCATCAAACCCGAAACCGCACGCTATTTCTATATCATACTCGGCACGATTATAATCACCCATTGCTTTATATGCAAGGCCGCGGTTAGAGCACGATTGTGATCGCCCAGGGCATTATAGGCAAGCCCACGGTTATTGTACGCTTTTTTATACAATTTTGACATTTTACAAAAACGAACAACCGGTGAAAAAAAAGATCGCCGGGCGAAACGATCCCTGCCCGTGCGGCAGCGGAAAGAAATTCAAGAAGTGCTGCGGGAAATAATGCGTCCGAAGGGCACGGAAAAGAAACCCGGAGCGGCGGACCGCCTTACTTCCCGCCCGCCTTTTCCTGCAGAATCTTCAACGCGTCGTTGAGCTTGTAAACCAGGAGTGCGTTTTCAAATTTCGGGGACCGATCGAGATACAGCGGCCCGAGTTCGGAGTGGTTGACAAAAGCGCCATCTTTTTGATAATAAGTTTCTTCGCCGAAAATCGGCGGGCTTATTCCTTGCGGAAAAGAATCATTAACACTGAAAAAAACGATTCGCTTTTCTTGAGTTTGAGCATTGGTAAATGTTGCTCTTAACCATGATCCATCATCTGAAAAATACCATAGGCTTTCGAACCAGCCATTTGGAGGAATTTGTAAAACGAGCGGTTCGATTTTAGCTTCTGTAAAATCTGTATTCCATCGAATGGAAAAATATGTTTCCTGATCTTTATTTTGGATTGAACCGATCATAAACTTTTTTTTAATTGAAATGGGTTCCCCATATTCCCATGCAGATAATTGTTTTTTAGTTAATTCCTCAGTAAGGGCATTATGTTTAATATTCTCAAAATTATAATCACATAAATGCCATTTAACTTTATGAACCGAATCATTGCTTTCACACCATAAAAATTGGTTTTCCCCAAAAAAATATATGGAACCATCAAATGGTTTTCCAGGTTTACTTAATAAATCATTTTTACAATCAAAAGTTCGTAAATAAACTGTTGATTTACCATCATTTCCAGTTAAATCACCTACTTCTCCCAGAATGATTTCATTTTTATTATCAATCATTTTTGTTTTTAATAAGGAAGAGTTTCCACCACCGGAAAATAATGGATCACGAGTTATCTTTGTTTCAGAGTTCACGTAAAAAATGCCTCTTGTTGCAATACTCCAAAAAAACTTACATTCATCGTCAATATACAAACCTTCTAACTCCGAACCTTCAAGGTCTTTATTCGGGTAATTGTGAAGGATCGTGTGGACTTGTAATTCTCCATTTTTAAGTAATTTAGCGGTTGCAAATTCATTATGACCGTTTATTAATGCAAATTTATCTTGACCAGGCAAGCTTTTTATCTCACTAATACCGCAATTCACTGGAATTGTTTCGGGGATTAAATGGTCGTTCATGATAAATTGTCCTTTTGAAAACAATAGGGGGGATTTTTTACGTTCATGACAAATAATAAGAATACCGCAAATTAAAAGCATCACTATAAGAGCAACTTTGCTTTTAAGTACCCAAAATGATAAGCTGATTTTTTTCATTCTTGATTTCTGCTGAATCTTTAATTTTTGGCATATTTTCTAAATGATTAATAAA
>JBAVGL010000510.1:0-14481 GCA_049684795.1 Chitinivibrionales bacterium
CTTCTGGTCGAAGACAACGAGGACAAGGCCGAATCGGCGGCCGCCGTGGCGCAGAAATTCGTGAGCGGCGGAGTCCTGGCCATGATCGGGCCCAATGCCAGCAGAAACGCCGTGCCTTCCGCGGTCGTTGCCGAGAGCAACAGGCTCCTCATGATTTCCCCCTGGGCGACAAACCCTAAATTGACCATGGACAAAAAGTACATCTTCCGCGCCTGTTTCACCGATGACTTCCAGGGCAACGTCGTGGCCGCCTTCATCTATAAAAAGCTCGGGCTGCGCAGGGCCGCGGTGCTTTTCGACGTCACCTCCGAATACAACAAAGGCATTGCGACGGTGTTCAAGGAATCATTTGTCAAGACAGGCGGAACGGTGGCGGCCTTTGAGTCCTATTCCACGGGCGACAAGGACTTTACGGCCCAGCTTTCAAAAATCGCGGCGGCGGGCGCGGACGTGCTTTTTCTGCCCAATTACTATAACGAAGTGCCGTTGCAGATACAGCAGGCGCGACAAACCGGTTTTACCGGTTCCATTGTCGGAAGCGACTCGTGGGGCTCCGAGGAAATCCTCAAACTCGGCAAGGACATGTTAAACGGGCTTTACTTTACGACCCACTACTCGGCCGACATGGCCACCGCCGGGGCCAGAAAATTCATCGCGGATTATCAGGCGCGGTACGGTTCCAGGCCCGACGACGTCGCCGCGCTTACGTACGACTCCTTCGGGTTGCTTTTCGAGAGCATCAAAAGGGCTCGGAGTAGGGACCCGGAAAAGGTCAAGGCCCAACTGGCTTCCTTGACCAAATTTCAGGGCGTTACGGGAGCCATGGAATTCAGGTCCGGCTCGGGCTCGCCCGTCAAAAGCGCCGTGGTCATCCAGATTAAAAATAACGCCTTTACCTATTTTGACTCAATTAATCCTTTGTAAACGAATGCCGCGCCATGGTTATCCAGCAGGCTCTTAACTCGCTGCAGCTTGGGAGTATCTACGCGTTGATCGCCCTGGGTTATACCATGGTCTACGGCGTGCTGCGGCTCATCAATTTTGCCCACGGCGACGTGTTTATGGTCGGGTCGTATGCGGCGCTTTTCCTGGCCGTTTCCCTGCACTGTCCGCTCCTCGTTATTCTTCCACTCACCTTTGTCGCCATCGGCGGCCTTGGGGTCGTCATCGAACGCCTGGCCTATCGGCCGTTGCGCAATGCTCCGCGGGTCTCGGCGGTCATCACCGCCCTTGCCGTCGGGCTTTTTCTTGAAACGATCATGTTAGCCACCGTAGGCCCGGAACCGAAGAAATTCCCGACGCTGGTCGCAACGACCATGTATGCATTCGGCTCTTTTACCACAACAAACCTTCAGATCATGATTATCATGGTGTCGATCGTCCTCATGATCGCCGTCGATCTCTTTGTTGCAAAAACCAGGACGGGCATGGCCATGCGCGCTTTGTCGTGGGACAAGACATACGCCCCGCTTCTTGGGATCAACGTTGACCGCATTATTTCAATAACCTTCGCCCTGGGCGCGGGAATGGCCTCGATAGCGGGAATTTTCGTAGGTCTTGCCTATCCGGTTATCGACCCGTACATGGGCATCATGGTTGGCTGGAAGGCCTTCGTTTCCGCCGTTATCGGGGGAATCGGCAGCATCAAAGGGGCCGTGATCGGCGGATTTCTTTTAGGGGCCGTGGAAATCCTTTCGGCCGCGTTTCTGCCTTCAACCTATAAAGACATGATCGTTTTCGGACTGCTGCTCGTCATTCTTCTTTTCAAGCCGCAGGGTTTTTTCGGTTTGCCCGCGCAGAAAAAGGTGTGACCCATGAAGCGGAAGCTCGCTCTGTTTCTTCTTTTTTCCGCAGGATTGACATGTGCTCTCTGCTGTGATTTCTTGCGCCTGCTCGACCCGTATGTCGCCCAGATCCTCATGTATATCGGCATCAATATAATCATGACCGCAAGCCTTAACCTGGTCAACGGATACATGGGCGAATTTTCCGTGGGCCATGCCGCGTTCATGGCGGTCGGCGCTTATACTGCTTCTTTTCTTTCCATATCGGTCTTTACTCACGGCCCCGCGTCAGTCGTTTTTTTCCCCCTGTTCCTGTTCGCCGGTGGAGGGGCCGCAGCGCTGATCGGCCTTTTAATAGCCATTCCGGCTTTCAAGGCGCGCGACGATTATCTGGCGATCATCACCCTTGCGCTGATCATGATAACCAAAAGCGTTTTCGAAAACCTGCCCTGGTTCGGCGGACCGCAAGGATATTCGGGCATACAAAAGTATACCAGCCTTTCGTGGGTCTTCGTGTGCGCCGTGGCAACGGTCGTGGTGGTTCGCAACCTTATAAACAGCAATTTCGGAAGGGGCATCATCGCGGTACGCGACGACGAAGTCGCCGCCAACCTTGTGTCCGTTGACACGAAGCGCGTCAAGGTCCTCGCGTTCGTTATTTCGGCCTTCTTTGCCGGCATCGGCGGCGGGCTGTTCGCGCACCTGATCCAGTTCATCAACCCCCGGACGTTTTCTATTGTCAAGTCAACCGATTTTCTGCTCATGCTCTATCTCGGCGGCAGCGGAACGCTCGCGGGCCCCATTCTGGGAGCGGCCATCTGGACGATACTGCTGGAACTGCTGAGGTTCCTTGGTATATGGCGTTTTGCAGTGGCGCCGGTCGCGCTTATAATGCTCATGATTTATCGTCCCCGCGGGATCATGGGCGGAAAAGTCCTACATTGAAGTAAAAAAAACACATGACAAACAACACATCGCATGATCCCTTGTTTCAAATAACCGGCCTGTCCCATTCGTTCGGCGGGCTCAAGGCGGTATCGAATTTCGGCCTGACATTAAGGCCCGGAGAAATCTGGGGACTTATCGGGCCGAACGGCGCCGGCAAAACCACCGTGTTCAACCTGATCACGGGCGTTTACAAACCGGACGAAGGGACGGTGAGGCTGGACGGCGTTGACCTTGCCGGCCTGCCCTCGCACGCAATCGCGGCCAGCGGCGTTTCGCGCACGTTCCAAAACATCAGGCTTTTCAAGTCCATGACGGTCCTTGACAATGTCCGCACGGCGGGGTATTGCCGCCTTGACTATTCGCTTGCAGGCGCGCTTGTCCGGACGGCCGGTTTTCGTGAAAAGGAGGAGCGCCTGCGGCAATCGGCCATCGAGATCCTGACGGTTTTCGGCCTTGTCCACCGCATCCACGAGCCCGCATCCAGTTTGCCCTACGGCCTGCAGCGCACCATCGAACTCGCCCGCGCCCTTGTAAGTCGACCCGCGGTGCTGCTTCTGGACGAACCCGGCGCGGGCATGAACCCTTCGGAGATCGACAAGCTGGCCGAAACCATACACTGGGTCCGCGACACCTTTGGCGTAGCGATCGTGCTCATCGAACACCGGATGCAGCTCGTCATGAAGCTCTGTGAACAAGTCAAGGTGCTTAACTTCGGGGAAACGATATTCCAGGGGAAACCGGGCGACCTGGCCGGTAATGAAACGGTGGTCAAGGCCTATTTCGGAGACGATCATGACGTTGCTATCGATTGAAAATCTATGCGCGGGTTACGGCCCTATTCAGGTGCTGTACGGCATATCCCTGTATGTTGACGAAGGCGAGATCGTCACGCTGATAGGCGCCAACGGCGCGGGAAAGTCAACGATACTCCGGGCCGTCTCCAGGCTCATCCCGATCATCTCCGGCGCCGTGGTGTATAACAATGAAAATATTTCGACGGTTCCTTCGCACGAAATCGCCTGCCGGGGCATTACCCATGTTCCGGAAGGAAGGGGTATTTTCGGGAACCTTTCCGTGCTTGAAAACCTGCGGCTTTCTTCATTTGCAAACAGGTCCGGATCCGCCGTTTCAAAGCTCCTGACGGCCGTGTTTGACATGTTCCCCGTTCTCGCTGAGCGCAGACGCCAGCTCGCCTCAACGCTTTCCGGCGGCGAACAGCAGATGCTCGCAATCGGCAGGGCAATCGTCGCGGACGGAGACCTGTTCATCTTCGACGAACCGTCGATGGGACTGTCACCCATATTTGTAAAGAATGTTTTTTCAATTATCGCGGACATACATAAGAAAGGCAAAACCGTCCTCCTTGTGGAACAAAACGCAACCATGGCGTTGAAACTTTCGGACCGAGCCTACGTGCTCGAAAACGGCCGAATTATTGCCCAAGGTCCAAGCGAATCCATTGCGGAAAATGGGGACCTTAAGCGGGCATATTTAGGATAATACAGGTTGGTATTTGTATTAGCTCATTATAAATTATTTCCAATATTTCAAATATCGCCCCCTAATTTAATCGCTTAATCTCTCTTTGTTTGAAATGTTTTTTAATATGTAAGTGCTTACTATTAAAATAGATGCAAACTTTAAGTTTGCTGTTGGCAAAGAAAAATTTCTTGACTTAATGAAATGCTGAAATGTATTTTAAAAACACTGTTTGAATTGTCCTGCTTTAAAGCGTTTTGCGCGGATGATTAGTGTCTGCAAGCAGGACCTGTCTAACGCAAGAAGCGTGGATGAATCAGCTACAGATACTTAAAGAATAAAGGAGTCGGATTTTGAAAAACATAAAAAATCTTCTGGAAAAGCCGGGCGTGGATGCGCGGCCATGGGCAATCTGGATCTGGAATTCCTGCATAACCAGGGATAATCTTGTCAGCCAGTTGAATTCGTTTATTGAAAAGGGGTTTGGCGGGGTCGCGATAAAGCCAAGCCGCGATATGGTCCCTTCATATTTGTCAAACGAATTTTTTGATCTTTTCAAGATCGCGTTGAAACTTGCTCAACAGGGCAATATCGGCGTCCGGATTGCCGAGGATTTCGGGTTGCCCTGGAACAATCTGTTCGAAGCGATCACCAATCAAAACAAGAAATTGCGGGCGCAACGTCTTCGACTTGAACATGCGGAGCTCATTTCGGGCAAGAGGATCGTTGAGAAAGAAATATGCAATCCTGATGACTCGATCATCATGATTTCCAAGGTAGTGAACGGAAAAATCATTCTTTCGCAAACGAAAAAATATTCCGTGACGCCTGAAAAAAACATTTTTACCTGGAAAGCTCCGGCGGGCGATTGGCAACTTATGATTTTTGTAAAGGAATATGTGTCCGATCAGGTTTGCGGTTTTGTTCCTAATGTGTATAATCCTGATTCGGCGCAATATTACATCGACTCAGTATGCGAAGCCCTCAGGACAAAATTCTCAAAATTCATCCCCACCACCTTTAAGGGATTTATTCACGAAATGCCTACCTATGTGCTGCCGGGAGACTGCGCCATTCCGTGGGATGATGATGTCGCTTCAAAATATCAAGCAAAGTATCGAAAAAAACTCATCGATATGCTCCCTGTCATCTTTTTCAATGTCGATGATTCCTACGCCAAATATCGTCCTCAAATTTATTCTTTTTTAAGCCAGATGATGTACGACCTCTTTGCGGCTGCTTTGGAAAAATGGTGCAAAAAGAACCATGTTTCACAATGGGTCCTGTGTCCGGAAAGAAGCATCAATAGAATTTCCTCCGGTTTTAAATTTCCCGTGAGCGTTCCCGAACACGGATCCTTCGGATCCATAGGCATTCAGAACCAGGAAGGAAGCGAAGAGAATTTCCCCCTTCTTCGCACGATCGCTGATATGAATTCCCTCCATTATCAGCGCGAAAACATCCTGGTCATCGGCAGAAACCGGCAGGGGAGCGCGGCTACCCTTCAGCAACTCAAGAGCGAGATCGATCTGGGCCTGCTTTCGGGTCCCTCAAAAGTTTGCCTTGACGGTTGTTTTTTTAATATTGACCGACGCAGCTACGTCAAAACGCCGCATAATCCCTCCTGGTATTCGCCAAACTGGGTCTTTACGAAATCGCTGTGCCAATACGTCTCTCGCGCCACGGAAATCACCAAACAGCACCATTTTCTCCGCCAGGTCGCGGTCCTTATGCCGTCAACTTCCGCGCTGGCCGATTACGTGGCCGGCTCCGATTCCACCCAAAAGGTCATGGCGTCTCTCTACGGCACCCTGCGTGAATTGGAACGGATCAATCTTGGATATGATATTATCAGTGAAGAGATGCTGCATTCCTGCGCACTGCTTGCGAATGGCGAATTCGCCGCCGGCGGCAAAATCAGAAAAGGCAATTATAAGGCGGTCATCGTGCCGTACGCGCGCCTCATTCCGTCCGCTGTTCTGGCCTTCCTGGAAAAATTAAAAAGCAAAAAAGGCACGATCATTTTTATCGACGAGGCCCCGCAAGGCTCCATCGAAGACGGCACAACCGCGACATTTGCCTCTCGTATAAAAAAGCTTCTCCTGGCAAAAACGGGAAAAGCTTCGGTTGCTTTTCTCAGGGACCTGGAAGTCGCATGCTCGGAAATCAAGCCGGTCGTTTCTTTTTCCATGCTCGGGAAAAAGTGTACGGACATTTTCTCATCGCATAATGCGACGGATGGCATGGATACATTCTGCATGCACAATATTTCCCCGACCCAGGATTACGCGGTGACCGTGGAAATTCCCGAGCAGAAAAACGTATTTCTCGTCGACTGCACCAAGGCCGAGGTCCATGAACTGCTGGAAGTCCAGAAACTGAATAAAAAATGCCGGATTAATCTGACGTTTTTGCCCAAACAAACGTATTTCATCGTTTCTTCCTCCCAAAAGCTCCAGACCACAACCCTTGGCAAAGGGAAAAAATACCTCGTCAATACTTTGGGCGGCCTTTCGAGAAGCTATCGTATTGTTCTTAAAGACCAGTGGCAATTCAGTCCGGCGTCCCTGAATATGCTTCCACTCGCGAACTGGAATACCCGCATAGGCCTGAGCCGTGAATTCGGAAGTTATTCGCTTTTTTACGAAGCTTATTTCGAGGTGCGCGACATTCCCGGCGTCTGCCTGCTTGTGCTCGGCGCTCTTACCGGCAATACAACCTTCCAGCGCTCCGCAGCCCAGGAAAGTCCCTTGGAGGTCACGATCAACGGGATACGCGTCAGCGATGCCGGCATTGCGTGCCCTGCATCCGCGCACGTCGACGCCAACCAGGTAAACGGCGCTCCCGATACTGCAATCCCCGCGCATGATGAAACGGTACTCAAGGGTCTTTTCGGCAATAGTACCTTCGCCTATAATATTAAGGAACATATCCGCAAGGGCATTAACAGGATATCGCTGAGGACGCTTGGAATGGTTTTTGATCCGCTGACCATTGTATATCCTCCCCTTATCGCGGGATCTTTTTCCATTGTGAAGGGGTCGGCGGGCTGGATATTGTCCACGACATCGCCGGCCGTCGGACATGATTCGTGGACCAGATACGGGTATCCGTATCTGAGCGGGACCGGCATTTACAAACAGGTTTTCGAACTTCCGGGCGAATATACGCGTCTGGTGCTCAGGTTTTCGCAGGTGTCCGACACCATCGACGTTTCGGTAAACGGCAAATCGTCGACCATTCTCAACTGGCACCCGATGGAACTGGACATAACCGAGGCATGCGATTCCAAGCGCAACGAATTGACCGTACGGATTGTCAATACGCTCGATAATGTTCTGAGGATGAACAACCGTCCGTCCGGGTTGATCGGGGAAGCCTACGTCGACGTATATTAGAAACTGTATCTGATTTATCTACGCAGCCAGCGTAGATAAATCCTGATTACAGTTTCTTATCCACCTTGTGGGTTAGGTTCTGTAGGCGAATTATATGCGCCTGCCTGCGTTGCCGCTTCGGCAGGCAGGCCTTCAGACAGGTTAGATTATGAATGAAGACGATTCCACCGTAATCTATAAATTCGGGGAAAATATTTTTTTCAGCAATGCCGATTCCCTGACCGCGGCCTGCGACGGGTATTTCACAAATGAAAAAGTGCGCACAATCGTGTTTGACCTGGAAAACGTGCGGTTGTGCGATTCCTACGGACTCAGGTTCCTGATCAACGCCCAGCGAAAAGCCATCGCATCAAACAAACGGCTCCTTCTCTACCGTCCCGACGAAAGATTTACCTCAACGCTTGCCGCAACAAAGCTGGACCGCTTTTTTACCATTGTCGACAAATTGACATAATCATAATTCATCATCTCTTGCGCCTCGGCAAATGTAAAGAGTTTCTATACCAGCGTCGGCACGTTTAAAAAAACCGTTTTAACGGCGAATTGCTTTTCCAAAAACGCCCCAAGCGCCTTCACGCCAACGGTCTCGGTTTCGTAATGCCCGCAATACACCACGTTTATATGCGACTCCAAGGCCTTGTGATGGTTCGCGTGGACACCCTCGCCGGTCAAAAAGCAGTCTATTCTTTTATCAATTGCCTCGTCCATGGCGTCGGTACCGCCGCCGGAGACGACCGCAATGCTCATGTTTTCCGCCTTGCCGAAAGGCAGGGCCGAAAACTTCCCGCCGATTTTGGCCTGAATGGTTTTGCCGATCGCCTCGCAACTCAATGGCCGCGGCAGCGCGCCTTCGAAGCCGATGGATGTATTTTTGTAGAGTCCGAAGGGCTTGACGCCGATCAGGCTGAGCATCCGGGCAAGGATGATGTTGTTGCCGTATTCCGGGTGCGCATCGAGCGGAAGATGGGCTGCGTACAAATTAAGCCCGTTATCCGCCAGATACTTGACCTGCCGATACACCGCGCCGGTGATGCTCGTCAGGCCGCCCCAGATTAGCCCATGATGCGCGAGCACCATCTGGCACCGCTCCGCAACGGCCTTTTCATACGCGCTGAGACAAGCATCCACGGCCAGGCCGATACATGAGATTTTTTCCGTTCCCTGCACCTGAAGGCCGTTGCACGACCGGTCTTCTATTCCCGCGATGTTAAGCAACTCGTTAAGGTAATTGACCAAAACAATCCGATCAACCGGCATAGCTCCCCCTTTATTGGCAGTTCAGCAAATAACTCTCTATGAACATGTCGATGTCCCCGTCGAGCACGCCCAGCGCGTTTGAGGTCTCGGCATTCGTCCTGTGGTCCTTTACCATGTTGTAGGGGTGCAGAACGTAGGAGCGAATCTGGCTGCCCCATTCAATTTTCTTTTTTACCGCAAGCTTGTCCTGACGCTTTTTTTCTTCTTCCTCTTTATAGAACTGCTTCACCCTCGATTTGAGGATCTTCATGGCCACCGCCCTGTTCTTAAGCTGGGAACGTTCGTTCTGGCAGGCGACCACGATATTGGTGGGTACGTGGGTCATCCGAACGGCCGAGTCGGTCTTGTTGACGTGCTGGCCCCCCGCGCCGCTTGCGCGGTACGTGTCGATCCTGATGTCCTTTTCGTCAAGTTCAAAATCATCAACGTCGTCGAAAATCGGGTAGGAAGACACCGACGCAAAAGACGTGTGGCGCCGCGCATTGGAGTCGAAGGGGGAAATTCGCACCAGCCGGTGCACGCCCGATTCCGCGCGCAGGTGCCCGTAAGCGTAGTCGCCGGTCACCTCCACGGTCACGCTTTTAAGGCCCGCGCCTTCGCCCGGCTGGCTGTCAAGCACTGAATACTTAAAGCCTTTGCGCTCCATCCAGCGGCAGTACATCCTGAAAAGCATGTCGCACCAGTCGCAGCTTTCCGTGCCGCCCGCGCCGCTGTGGATCGTAAGTACCGCGTTGCAGGCGTCGTCTTCGCCCGAGAGCTTGTGCATGAATTCGAGCCGCGAAATGTCTTTTTCGCAGGTGTCGGCGGCTGCCTTCAGTTCGGCAAGCGAAGCCGCGTCATTTTCCTCGGAGGCATATGAAAAAAGTTCGAAGGTGTCGTCGCATTCCCGGGCGGTGCTTTCCCATTTATCAATTTTGTCCTTAAGGAGTTTTATTTTCTTCAGGATTCCCTGGGCTTTTTCGTTGTCGCCCCAGAAGTTCTCTTCGGTCGTGGATTTTTCTAATTCACGGAGGTCTTCTTTTTTTTTGTCGATGTCAAAGATACCTCCGCAGGTTATGAATGCGCTCTTTCAACTGGCTTAATCGTTCTTTTTCAATTCTATCGGCCATGGACGGCTCCTTTGTTTGAGTACCGTTAAAAATACATTATTGTACTATGAAAGCCTTCAAATCAATTAGAACACACTTTTTTACCAAAAATTAAATATCCCCTTGATTTATATTGGCTTTTTTCGTACTATTTGATCTATATGAGACACAATAGATACTGGCTATTAGCAAAGACCATACCATATATTGTGTGTTCGTGTATTTTTTGCTCTTGACTATCTTAGTTTTCATGCCTATTTTAGAAAAGGTTCGGCGTTTAATAACGTAATCCTAGCAATAGACTATAAAGGCAACAACGCCTGATAAAAGGAGAACAAAAAATGTCTTCCGATGTTTCGGTCGGTTTACCGGGAAAAACAGTAAAATCAGCGGTCATACGGACGGCGTCCGTTATCGAGGCCGATGAACGGCGCGAGCCCCTGAAGGAAAGATTGACAAAAAAGAGACCAAGGCTTTCCGATAACGCCCGGATCGTGCTGGAAAAACGGTACCTTAAAAAGGACGACAACGGTAACGTGGTCGAGCAGCCCGAAGACATGTTTTTCCGCGTTGCCGAAACCATCGCAAACGCCGAAAAGCTCTTTGTCACCGACGCAAACCCCGACATCTGGACCGAGAAGTTCTACAATGTCATGACCGACCTCGACTTCCTTCCCAATTCCCCGACGCTTATGAACGCGGGCAGGGAACTCGGCCAGCTCTCGGCGTGCTTCGTGCTTCCTGTGGGCGATTCTATGGAGGAAATATTCGAATCAGTCAAGTATACCGCCCTCATCCATAAAAGCGGCGGCGGAACGGGCTTTTCATTCTCGCATATCCGGCCAAAAAACGACATGGTCAAATCCACGAAAGGCGTGTCGAGCGGTCCTTTGTCGTTCATGCGCGTGTTCGACGTCGCCACCGAGACCGTCAAACAGGGCGGGACGCGGCGGGGCGCAAACATGGGCATACTCAGTTGCACGCACCCTGAAATCATGGATTTCATTTCCATCAAGGAACAGGACGGCGTGCTGTCGAACTTTAATATTTCGGTGGCCATCACCAGCCAATTCATGGAGGCTCTTAAAAAAGACGGCGAATACGAACTGATTAATCCGCACTCGGGCGAAGTCGCGGGCAAGCTGAAAGCGTCGGACGTGTTCAAGCGCATCGTGGAATTGTCGTGGAAAAACGGCGAGCCGGGCGTCATATTCCTCGATAGAATTAATGCCGAAAACCCCACGCCGCATATCGGCCCCATCGAATCGACCAATCCCTGCGGCGAACAGCCCCTTCTGCCCTATGAGTCGTGTAACCTCGGATCGATCAATCTTGCGCATATGGTTACCACCCAGAACGGCAAGCCCGAAATAAATTACCTCAAGCTGGGAAATACAATACGCACGGCGATCAGATTCCTCGACAATGTCATCGAAGTGAACAATTACCCGTTGTCCGAAATCGCCACGATGACCCGGAACAACAGGAAAGTAGGGCTTGGCGTCATGGGGTTCGCCGACATGCTCATCCAGCTCGGCATCGCGTATAATTCCCACGCGGCGGCCATAGTCGCCGAAGAGGTGATGAAATTTCTCCAGGAAGAGTCCCGAAAGGTAAGCGCGTTTCTGGCCCAGGAAAGGGGAGTATTTCCTAATTTCAAAGGTTCCATTTACGACCGTGAAGGAAAACTCAAGGTCCGCAACGCCACCGTCACGACCATCGCGCCAACCGGCACCATCAGCATGATCGCGGAATGCTCCTCGGGCATCGAGCCGCTCTACGCGATCGTGTATGAGAAAAACGTGCTCGACGGCCAGCACCTTCTCGAAATCCATCCCGATTTCAAGCGGGTCGCGCTCGAGGAAGGTTTCTATTCCGATGAACTCATGAAAATGGTGGCGACCAGCGGAAGCCTCAATAAAATTTACGGCATACCGAAGCGCATCCGCGAGGTGTTCGTCACGGCGCACGATATCGAGCCGCGCTGGCACGTCACCCTGCAGGCGGCCTTCCAGAAATACACCGACAACGCGGTGTCGAAGACCGTCAATTTCAAGAATGCCGCAACTGTCAAGGACGTCGAGGAAGTGTTCCTCTACGCCTATGAGCTCGGCTGCAAAGGCGTGACCGTGTACCGCGACGGGAGCCGCAAGAACCAGGTTATCACTACGGGCACCGGCGGAGGCAAGAAGTCAGGGACCGTCGCGGCCCCGGGCGGCATCCATCCGCGTCCCCGGCCCGCCGTCACCCACGGCTGCACGTATAAAACGAAGACCGGGTGCGGCACGCTCTACGTCAATATCAACGCCGACGACGTGGGCCTGTGCGAAATCTTCACGCAGATGGGAAAGTCAGGCGGCTGCCCGGCGTCGAACTCCGAGGCCGTGTCTCGCCTCATTTCCCTGGCGCTTCGCGCGGGGGTCGACCCGAAGTCGATTTCGGAGCAGCTCCGCGGCATCCGCTGCCCGATTCCTACCTGGCACGAAGGCGAAATGATCCTTTCCTGCGCCGACGCCATCGGCCACGTGCTCCAGCTCGGCATGCGCGACGCCGGTGGCGGCGATGATCCGTCCGCCAAGAACTCCAAATCCAACCTCGACCTCGGCCTGTGCCCTCAATGCCCCGAATGCGGCACGATCATGGAGCACCAAGAGGGCTGCGCGGTATGCAAGACCTGCGGGTATTCGAAGTGCGGATAGACGGTTTGGATATGCCAAATTTATTGATAGGGATTAATAAAAAGGCCGACGCAAACAGCGTTGGCCTTTTGAGTTTAGAATGCAAAAAACTTTAGGATTACGGGACGGTGTCAAATATTACACTATTAACCTTTTCCGCCTACCGTTAGGTTTTTTTTGTAAATACCCCTCAGCATTATAGCAAGATCGATATAAATTGCACGGAATCAATAATGCTGGAAGAAGGCTCTGCATTATCTTCCAGTTAAAAAAACGTAACATTGTGAGAATAATCACCGGTTGGGAGGAATAAAATTATGACTAAATTTCGCAATATTAAAGTCTCTAAGAAAGATCAGCTTATTGATAAAGCCCTTGTGGATATGGTTTCAAACGGCGATGCATGGGAGAAAGAAATTGAGGTTTTGTCCAAATCCATGCCGACATCGATTCGACTGAGCCCAAGAACGATCCAGCGCGCAAAATTATTTGCCCGGATTCATCATGAACGGGGATATCAGAGCTGGTTGAAAAAAATTGTCGAAGAGCGTATTGAAACTGAATATGAAGTTTACAAAAAGCTTCAAAAAGAAGTGCTATAACGCGGTATTGCAAATTATTTTGAAAGGTGAAATCCTGAACATCCTTTCATACCCCTTCGGGTACTTCCAAGGGGCGTCCCGGGTATCCAGATTCAGACATTTGTTTTCCGCTTAATCCTCTGCACCACCTGGTCAAGGCTCTGGAGAAACCGCGAACGGTCTTTATTCTGAAACGCCGCAGGCCCGCCCGATATCGTCCCGGCTTCGCGCAGGTCCGACAGAAGTTCCCTGGTCGCGATAGCGTCTCCGATATTCGCCTCTGTAAATTCACTTCCCTTTGCGCCGAGCACCAGGGCGCCTTTTTTAAGGCACCGGTCGGCAAGCAGGATGTCCCCTGAAATCACGATGTCGTTTTCGCTCACGTTCGAAACGATCCAGTCGTCCGCGGCATTAAACTGGTCTTGTACAACCACGAGTTTCAACCAGGAATATTCCGGTATCCGCATCCTCGAATTGGCCACGAGCGTCACCGAAAGCCCATAGCGCTGCGCAACGCGATACGTTTCCTGTTTAACCGGGCAAGCGTCGGCGTCAATAAAAATATGCAGCACTAAAGCGTCTCCTCTTATGTAATTTAATTTCCTGGGCGAATATAAATTACATTCGAGAGCAATACTTTGTCGATTACATCGATGCGTTTAATAAATAACGCTATTTGTTTTTATTTGACCAATGCGCATTTATTAAATTATTTAATGGGCGGATGAGCGCCCATCAACCCTAAATAAAAAGGATACCATCATGGCAACCGAAATTGAAAGCAACGCGCCGCTTGCGGTCCTTATCGACGCGGACAACGCCAATCCGTCAATCATCGAGGGATTGCTTGAAGAAGTCGCGAAAATAGGCGTTGCGAGCGTAAAGCGTATTTACGGCGATTGGACCTTGCCGAACCTCGGCTCGTGGAAATCGGTGCTCCTCGAATATTCAATCCAGCCGATACAGCAATTCCGATATACAACGGGTAAAAATGCGACGGACAGCGCCATGATCATCGACGCCATGGACCTTCTGTATGCCGGACATTTTGCCGGCTTCTGTTTGGTTTCGAGCGACAGCGATTTCACCAGGCTTGCCTCGCGCATACGGGAATCCGGCCGCAGCGTTTATGGTTTCGGCGAGCGAAAGACGCCGCGGGCCTTCGTTTCGGCATGCGACCGTTTTATATATACGGAAGTTTTAATTAAGAAATAAATCGATCCCCCCCACCCCGCCCAAAAAACAAAAACCCAAAAGGAATTTCGAAA